>JAWLGW010000388.1:0-6398 GCA_041690735.1 Planctomycetota bacterium | reverse complement strand
GTCATCGGGAGGTCCCCTTCGCCGCCAGCAGCTGCGCCGAGAGGTAGTACAGGAAGGCCGTGTCCTCGACGAGGTAGCGCCGCCACAGGCGCCGCGGCACCATCAGGAGCCGCCACAGCCACTCCAGCCCGGCCTGCTGCATCCACCCGGGCGCCCGCCGGACCATGCCGGCGACGAAGTCGAAGGAGGCGCCCACACCGATCGAGACCGGCACCCCCAGCGCCTCCCGGTGGCCGTGGATCCACAGCTCCTGCTTGGGAGCGCCCAGCCCCACGAACAGGACGTCGGGGCGAGCGGCGCGTACCCGCGCGATCACCGCCGCGTTGAGGCGCGGGTCGCGCTCGAAGCCGCGCGGCGGCGCGTCCACCCCGCACACCCTGAGCCCCGGGTGCCGCCCCTCGAGCACCTCGGCGGCGCCCGCGGCGGCGCCCGGACGACCGCCCAGGAAGTACAGGCGGTGCCCGCGCGCGGCCGCGACCTCGGCGAACGCCACGAACAGGTCGGAGCCCGAGACCTTGGCGCGCAGCGGCGACCGCAGCAGGCGGCTCGCCCACACCAGCGGCATGCCGTCCGCGAGCACCAGCTCGGCCGCGTCGTACGCCCGCCGGAAGGAGGCGTGGTGCTGGAGCTTCACGAGGTGGTCCACGTTGGGCGTCACCACGTGAGCCGGCTTGCCTCGGGCGATCAGCAGCTCGATGCGAGTGATCGCCTCTTCCATCGTGACGTTGTGCACCGGCACGCCGAGCAGCTCGACCTGCTGGGGCGTGATCGGGATGCGCGCGACGTGGCTCATGACTCTCCCGCTGATTCAGGTCTTGCGAGCCCCCGCGCAACGCCCGTTCCCCTGCCGCCTCCTCGGCCCCGGGCGGGCGGCGCGCGCCGTTGCTCGCGCTAACTCGGTCGCCGTCACCGGCTCCCGGCGGTCGCCTCGTCAGGCAGCCCGCTGCAGGCGACGCGGGTGCCCCGTAGGCCGAGGCGACCTCGCCACCTCAGGAGCGGACAATCACCGGTGAGCCGCCCGAATTGGCCGCCGGCCGCCGCGCCGGTCGAGGCCCTCGCGCGGGCGGCCGACGCCCGCGGGCGTGCGCCGCTCCGCGAGAGAACCCGCCAGCGCGAGCGCCGCACGACGCGCCGCCCGCACGGGCGCCCGTTTCCGCCGGGCTCTCGCACGCTCGCGCGTCGAGCGGGGCGCGCGCGGCGCTGCCGCCAGGCGGCTTGTGGCCGGTCTCCCAGTTGCGCCGGGGCGCCTCGGCCGACGCAGAGGGTTCCGCGTGGCGAGGAGGGAACGCCGATGGGAAGCCCGCCCGTGATCACAGAACGAGAGCGCGCGGCGATCGGGGCGCCGAGCACCTCCGCGCGCCCAGCCAGCGCCTCCGAGCAGCCAGCGCCCGCCACGCCGGGCGCCGGCGCGGCGCTGCCCCTGATCCCCCCGGACCGCCCTGGCTACCTGCTGGTCAAGCGCGCTCTGGACCTGGTGGTCACCTTCACGGCGGTGGTGCTCCTCAGCCCGCTGCTGCTGCTCATCGCGGCGCTGATCAAGCTCGAGGACGGGGGGCCGATCCTGTTCAGTCAGACCCGCGTGGGCAAGAAGGGGCGCCGGTTCCCCTTCTACAAGTTCCGCTCGATGACGGTCGACGCCGAGCAACGCCGGGCGGAGCTCGTCGAGCAGTGGTCCGCCGACCGGGAAGGCGCCGAGGCGGTCCGCTTCAAGCTGGAGCGAGACCCCCGCGTGACCCGGGTCGGGCGCTGGCTCCGCCGGTTCAGCCTCGACGAGCTGCCGCAGCTGTGGAACGTGCTGCGTGGGGACATGTCGCTGGTGGGGCCCCGCCCCCCGATCCCCGAAGAGGTGCGCGAGTACGGCCCGCGCGAGCTGCTCCGCCTCGAGGCGGAGCAGGGGTTGACCTGCTTCTGGCAGGTGCAGGGGCGCTCGCTGCTCCCCTTCGAGAAGCAGGTGGAGCTGGACATCGAATACATCCGCAGGCGGGGGCTGCTCCTCGACCTGTGGCTGCTGATCCGCACCGTGCCCGCCGTCCTGGGCGGCCGCGGCGCGTACTAGAGAGAAGGAGCGAGGAGCATGAAGGTCGGCATCCTGGCTGGCGGCATGGGAACGCGCCTCGGACATCTGACGGCAGAGCTGCCGAAGCCCCTGGTGGAGGTGGGCGGGCGCCCGATCCTGTGGCACATCATGCGGACGTATGCGCACCACGGCTTCAACGAGTTCGCCGTCGCGCTGGGCTATCGGGGCGACGCGATCAAGCGGTGGGTCCGCGACCACGCCCTCCTCCGAGGCGACGTCACGATCCAGCCGGACGGCAGCATGCGGCGGCGCGTCCCGCCAGGTGAGGACTGGACGGTCCACCTGGTCGAGACCGGCCTCCGCACCGAGACGGGCGGGCGGATCAAGCGGCTGGGCAGCGCGCTGGGCGACGAGACGTTCATGCTCACCTGGGGCGATGGGGTCAGCGACGTCGACCTGCACGCGCTGCTGGACTTCCACCGCTCTCACGGGCGCCTGGTGACCGTCACCGCGGTGCAGCCGGCGGGGCGGTTCGGGCACCTCGACCTGCAGGGCGATCGGGTGGTGGCCTTCCAGGAGAAGCCGGCCGGCAGCGGCGGCTGGATCAACGGCGCCTTCTTCGTCGTGGAGCCCGGCGCCCTGGAGCTCGTCAGCGACGACGCCACCTCCTGGGAACGAGACTCGCTGACGCGCCTGGCGGCCGCCGGGGAGCTGATGGCCTACCGCCATGACGGGTTCTGGCAGTGCATGGACACCCCCCGCGATCGCGACCTGCTGGAGAAGATCTGGGCCTCGGGCCACGCGCCGTGGGCGGTTTGGGACCGGCCGTTCCGCGTGCTGCCGGGTCGGCGGCCGGCCAAGCAGCCGGCATGAACGCGCCCGTCTCGGCGCCGGCGCGGGTCTCGGCCCAGATCCTCAACTACCGCACGCCCGAGCTGGTGCTGGACTGCCTCGACAGCCTGGTGCCGCAGGTCGACCCCCGGCGCGACGCGGTGGTCGTGGTGGACAACGCGAGCGGCGACGGCAGCGTCGAGGCGATCCGGCGCGGCCTCGCCGAGCGCGGCTGGTCGGAGCGGGTGCGCCTGATCGAGTCCCCCGTCAACGGGGGCTTCGCCGCCGGGAACAACCTCGCGCTGCGGGCCGTCGACGCGCGGGCCTACCTGCTGCTCAACAGCGACACCCGGGTGGGGGAGGGCGCGGTGGAGCGCCTGTGGCGGGCGCTGGAGGCCGCCCCGCGCGCCGGGCTCATCGGCCCGCGCCTGGAGGGAGAGGACGGCGAGGTGCAGTCGAGCTGCTTCCGCGCCCCCTCTCCCGTCAGCGAGCTGATCGACGCCTCGCGCACGGGCCCCCTGGCCCGCCTGCTGCGGCGGTGGCAGGTCGCGCCGCCGCCCGGCGCCTCGCCCGACCGGTCCGTGGCCGGGCCCGAGTGGACCAGCTTCGCGGCCGTGATGATCCGCCGCGACGTGCTCGATCAGGTGGGGCTGCTCGACGAGGGGTACTTCATGTACTACGAGGACGTCGACTTCTGCCTGCGGGCCCGGGCCGCCGGCTGGCAGATCCGGCACGAGCCCCGCGCGCGGGTGGTCCACCTGCACAGCCGCTCGTCGAACCTGGGGGCCCTGCAGCGCGCCCGCCGCCGCAAGCCGCCCTACGTGTACGCGTCCCGCGCCCGCTACTACCGCAAGGCCTACGGGACCGGCGGCCTGCTGGCCGCGAACGTGCTGTGGACGGTGGGCCGCGGCGTCGCGTGGCTGCGCGAGGTGGCGGGGAACAAGCCGCCCCACACGGCCGAGCGGCAGCTGCTGGACACCTGGAGCGCGCTCTAGCCCTCGTCGCGCTCGCGCTCGTGGTCGACCACGAACGACCACGACCACGACCACCAGCGCGAGCTAAGAGCGCGCGATCAGCAGCGGGCGGGTGGCGGCGAAGAACACCTGCTGGCTGGTGGTGCCCAGCACCGGGGCGCCGTCCTCGGCCACGGGGCGGCGCGAGCCGACCACGATCAGGTCGACGCCCGCCTCGTCGGCCCGGCGGACGATCGCTCGCCACCGGCGGCCGATCAGCGTCTCCACGGTGCAGGCGACGCCGGCGTCGGCGAAGCGAGTGGCCCGCAAGGCGAGCAGCCGCTGAGCCCGCTCCTGCAGCGGCGCGTAGAAGGCCTGCACCTTCTCGTCGTCGTCCTCGGCGCTCCCGTCGATCTCCTCGATCACGTGCAGCAGCAGGCAGGTCGCCCCGTGGGCCTTGGCCAGGCACAGCGCCAGGTCCTCTGCGGCCCGGGAGGTCTCGCCGAAGTCGGTAGCCACCAGCAGGTGGCGGACGGTCGTCGCCATGCAGTCCCGCCTCCGCCGGCGGACACCGCAAGCGCTGGACCCGAACGGCGCCGCGCGCCGGAGGAGCTTGCGCCCGGCGTCGTCCCGGACGTGGGACAGCCGCCGGACAGGGCGGTCTCAGCGGCGTGACGGAGGGGACGCAGCAGGCGTCAGGCGGAGCGCTCCCTGCAGCCGCGCCTCCCGGATCGCCCCGTTCGGCTTCACCGTCACCACCGTCGCCCGGGCCGGGTCGTCTTCGGGCTCGATACGCACGGTCGCGCCCTCGTCGCCGCGCTCGACGACGACCCGCCCGTACTCGTGCCCGAGGGCGGGGCCGTACCACAGGCGAAGGCCTCGCAGCGAACCTGACAGGTCCGCCGGCGCGAGGCGGGGCAGGAGCGCCAGCGCCGCCCCGAAGGGGAGCGTCTGCTGGCTGAACCACTCGCGTCCCTCGCGCCGGGTCTCCACCTGCTCACCCCGCGCCTCCTCCACCTCGAGGGTCAGGCGGTCGCCCTCGACGGTCCCCCGCACCCGCGTGCGCTCGCGCCCGCGCACCACCTCGACCTCGAGCCGCGAGACCTCCCCTCGAGGGTCGAGGAGGTAGGCGGACCTGGTGACCTCGCGCCGCATGGTCCCCGGCGGCGCCGCGAAGGTCATGCGACACCACAGGCTGCCGGCAGGCGCTTCGGGAGGGCCTTTGGCCACCTCGAGGGTCACGGTGGCGCCGTCCGCAGCCACCAGGCGCTGCTCGCCCAGGAGGGCCGGGAGGCCCCCGTCTCGCGCGCGAGCGCGGGCGAGGGCCTCGCCCAGCGCCGGCTGCAGGGAGGGCGGAGGTGGCGTCTCCTGGGCCGCGGCGGGAGCGACGAGCAGGAGCGCAGTCAGCAGCAGCAGCGCGCGAGCAGCCATGCTGACGAGCTTACCTGTCGACCGCGCTGGAGGTCTCGGCCGCGTCCTGCTCCTCCCAGTACCGGTGCAGGATCAACCACTGCTCGGGGTAGCGCCGCACGTAGTCCTCCAGGACGGGGATCAGCCGCCGCATGAGGGCGTCGGCGTCCTCGCCATCGGCGGGGACGAGCGCCGGGAGCATCTCGGCGCGGTAGCCCCCCGGGCCGCGGACCACGAAGCTAGGCAGGAGCGGCGCCCCGCTGGCGACGGCGAGGCGGGCGGGCCAGTCGAGGAGCCGGGCCCGCCCCTCCAGGAAGGGGTAGAGCTTGCCCCGGTTTCGGCCCTCCTCGAAGCCGACGTCGGCGGCCGCCAGCACGAAGCCGCCCCGCCGCAGGACGTCGAGGACCCGCACCCCGAACAGCGCGTTCCCGGTGTCGATCTCCTCGATCCCGTGCTCGGTGCGCTGCTCGGAGCGCATGGCCTCGATCAGGCCGAAGGGGTCCCTGCGGTACACGATCGCCACCGGCTGGGGACGCACCAGCCGGCTGAGGAGCATGGGCCCCAGCTCGAAGTTGCCCATGTGGAGTGTGACCGAGATCACCCCCTTGCCCAGGGCTCGCGCCCGCTCCCCGTGCGCGCGGCCGACCATGCGCGCCAGGAACGCCTCGGGTTCGGGGTAGGTCTTGGGGGCGGTGAGCAGCTCCACGAAGAAGCGGGTGAAGCTGACGAGCACCGCGAGCGCGAGCCGCCGCTGAGCGCGGTGGCTCGCGCCCGGCCCCAGCAGGTGGCGCGCGTTGGCGTGCAGGGCCCGCCGCAACCCCGGCAGGCCGAAGTACATGAACCGCGCGCTGGCCAGCCCCATGCCGTACAGCCAGGAGACCGGCAGCACCCGCCGCTCGATCCGGGCGAAGAGCATGACGGCGGCCATGGTCACCTGCAGCAGCTTGTCCGCCAGTCGCGCCATGAGCCGCGGATTGTAGGAGGCGCTGTCGCAAAACGGCCGGCGGCTCGGAGCACCTCGCGCGGGTGTGGCCTCGTAGCGAGGCGGGGCTGTTGGACGTCCCGGGTCGAGCACCCGCGCGAGGTGGGGCGGAGGGACGGCGCGCGCGGATCTCTCGGAGACTGCGGTCTCCTCTCCCAAGGAGGAGCAGCGCGCGCCGCCCCGGAGCCTCGTGGGGGGGGAATGT
>JAWLGW010000387.1:0-6419 GCA_041690735.1 Planctomycetota bacterium | reverse complement strand
CAGGAAGCGGGTGTCGACCGGCGTGTAGACCAGGTCGTACACCAGGCTCCCCGCCCGCAGGCCCTCCAGCGACACCGGCGCGCGCAGGTCGGGCGCCATGCCGACGGAGGTGGCGTTGACGATCGCCTCGAAGGCGCCGGCGACCAGCGCCTCCAGCGGCCCGCCCCACCGGCCACCCGCGGCGCGGGCCAGCGTCCGGCCGCGCTCTTCGCTGCGCGCGAACACCGTCACCGGACAGCCGAGCTGCCGAAGGGCGTAGGCCACGGCGCGCGCGGCGCCGCCGCTGCCGAGCAACGCCGCCGGCGCGTCGGCCGCGGAGACCCCTCGCGCCGCCAGCGCCTCACGCAGCAGCCGCTCCGCGGCCAGGGCGTCGGTGTTGTGGCCGCTCCACCCCGCCGCCGTCCGCGCCAGCGTGTTGACGGCGCCCGCCGCCGCGGCCGCGGGGTCGAGCGCCACGTCCGCGGCCTCGGCGACGGCCTGCTTGTGGGGGATCGTGACCGAGAAGCCGCGCACCTGCTCCCAGGCCGCGGCGGCGGCCAGCGTCGTCGCCACGTCGCCGGTCTCGAGCCAGGCGTAGACGGCGTCCACGCCCAGGGCCGCGAAGGCGGCGTTGTGGAGCTCGGGGGAGCGGCTGTGACCGACCGGCCGGCCCAGCACCCCGTACAGCGCGGTCGCCGCCCCGGGGGCGCGGCCGGCGAGCAGCGCCCGCAGGCGCGCCGCCGGCAGCTGCCCCGGCGCCGCCGGCGCGGCCGGGTCGGCCGCGGCGTACAGCAGCGGGGCCCCCGCCAGGGCGCCCGCCAGGCGGCTGACGACGCCCGGGAAGCCCATGGCGATCGCCACGGTGGGGCAGCGCTCCTCGCGGGCCAGCGCCAGCAGCCGCAGCGCCAGCGCGGCGTCCGAGCAGGGGACCGCCAGCTTCTGCACGGCCGCGCGCGGGCTGTGCAGCGAGCGCAGCAGGTCCGGGAGCTGCGCCGCCGTCGGCTCCTCACCCGGGTGGCGCGACACGATGAGCTGCGCCGGGACCTCCGGGAAGGCCGCCACCGCGTCCCACTCCACGTCCACCCACCGCGCCCCCAGGGCGGCGGCCCGCTCCAGCAGCGTCAGGCGCTCCTCCTCGCCGCCCGTCCACCCGCCCCCCTCGCGCGCCGCGCGGCAGGTGACCACCAGCGGACGCGGGGCGGCGGCGACCAGACGCGCGAGGTCCAGGGCCCCAGGCGGCGCAGCGTCGAGGCGCAGCTCCAGCACGTCGCACTCGGCGGCCGCGCGGGCCATGACCGCGAGCGCCTGCTCGGTGGTGGCGGCGAGGACGGACCCGCAGATCGGAGGCGCGGCCATGGGCGCCATGGTAACGAGCGGTCGGAGCGCGCAACCGCCGCTCGTCGGCGGCGGCCTCGCTCCGTAGAATCGCGCCCCATGCACCCGATCCTGTTCCACCTCCCCGGCGGCGTCCCCGTGTTCGGCTACGGGGTCATGCTCGGCCTGTCCTGCGTGCTCGGCGCCCACATCGCGGTGCACTACGGCGAGCGCAGCGGCATCCCGGCCCGCAAGAGCTGGTGGTTCGTGGTGGCGGTGATCGTGATCGGGATCCTGGGTGGTCGCTTCCACGAGCTGCTCGTCACCGGCAAGCTGAGCTGGGAGGCGGTCTCGCAGGTCCAGCACTCGGGGCGCACCGCGTACGGCGGCTACCTGTCCGCCACCCTGGCGGCCGCCTTCCTGGCGCCGCTGCTGGGGATCTCCTTCTGGCGCATCGGGGACGCGGTGGCGCCGACGCTGGCGCTGGGCCTGGGGCTGACGCGGATCGGCTGCTTCCTGTACGGGTGCGACTACGGCTTCCAGAGCGACACCTGGGGGGTGTGCTTCCCCAAGGGGCCCTTGCCCGGCGGGTCGCCCGCCTGGCGTGACCACGTGGAGGCGGGCCTGATCCCCCTCACCGCCGCCGAGTCGCTGCCGGTGTTCCCGGCGCAGCTGCTCGCCTCGGCCACGGGGTTCGCGCTGTTCGGCCTCCTGCTGTGGCTGTGGTACCGGCGGCCGCGGCGCGACGGCACCGTGATCCTGGCCTTCTTCCTCACCTACGGCCTGGCGCGCGCCGGCCTCGAGCAGCTGCGCTCCGACGTCGGGCGCGGCGAGCTGCTCGGCCTGTCGACCTCGACCACGATCGGGCTGATCTCGGCGGCGGTCACCGGCGCGCTCCTGTGGCTGCCGCCGCTGGCGCGGTGGCGGGGCGAGGCGCCGCCGCCGGTGCCGGTCGGGGACCCGGCGCCCCCCGCCGGACAGGAGACCGAGCAGGAGGCGACGGAGTCAGGGGCGGACACGGGCGGCGAGCGCCGCCGAAGGAAGCGCCGCTGAGCTCGCCACTCCCGCCTCGCCGGGCGGCATCCTTCGCCGCCCTGCTGGTCCTGACCCTCCTCGCGCCCGGCGCGTCCCTCCGGGCAGACGAAGGCGCCTCCGCCGCTCCGATCCGGGAGACGGACGGGCGCGAGGCGGAGGCGCCCGGGGTCGCCGACCTCCCGCAGTGGGGGCAGGGGCCGCTCGAGGTGCGTGACCCTTACATCCTCGCCACCCTCCGCGCCCGGCCCTGGGCTCGCTCGCCCCAGGTGCTCGAGCACCTGCAGGTCGAGGCGGCGGCGCGCGGCGCGTGGGCCAACAGCTGGGGCTACGAGGCGGGCCGCTACCGCATCGATGCCGAGACGGGGCACCTCGACCTGGTGCTGCGCCTGGGGCTGCTCGACCGGATCGAGCTCGGCCTGCTGGTGCCGGTCGAGGTGCGGGGGGGCGGCGCCCTGGACGGCTTCCTGGAGGGCTTCCACGACCTGTTCGGCCTGCCGCAGGCCGACCGCAAGGTGGTGAGTCGCGACCGATACGAGGTCGCTGGCCTGGAGGAGGACGGGGAGCCCTACGCCCTCGCCGCCCGCGGCGCCGCCTTCGCCGACCTGACCCTGGAGGGGCGGGCCCTGCTGACCCGCGGAGGCCCCCGCCTCCCGGCGCTCACCCTCACCGGGCGCCTGCGGCTCCCCACCGGGCGGCGCGCCTTCGGCTACGCGGACGGAGTGGACGCCACGCTCCAGCTCGACGCCTCCAAGCGCCTGGGCGACCTCCCGGTGGTCCTGTACACCAGCCTCGCCTACACCCACTACGGCGACACCCGCGCGGCCGGCCTGACCCTGGCGCGCCACCGGCTGTACTTCTCGATCGGCGGGGAGTGGGAGCTGCTGCCGACCCTCTCGCTGGTCGCCCACGCCTGGATCGAGTCGCGCCGCGAGCTGCGGGCCTTCGACGAGCCCGCCCCGCGCCCATCGAACTACCACGGGCTGCTGGTCGGGAACTGGGTCACCTACATCGCGGTCGGCTTCAAGTGGCGTCCGCTCCCCTGGCTGGGCCTCGAGGCGGGCCTGCTCGAGAACGTGGTCGACCCCGACACCACCTCCGACGTGGCCTTCCTGGTGGGCGCGACCTTCAGGCTGTAGCCCCCTGGAGCCCGGCTACGGCTTGGGCCGGCCCTGCACCACGTGCAGGCTGCTGGCCTGCGGCCCCTCGCGCCCCATCTCCTCGGTGAACGACACCGCCGCGCCGACCCGCAGGTCGTCGAAGCGATCGCCGAGCACGCTGTTGCGGTGGAAGTAGACCTGCCGGTCGTCGAGGGTCCGGACGAAGCCGTGGTCCTCCCGCAGCCGGTCCACCACCCCCTGGGCCTGCTGCCGCTCGTGGGTCTTGACCATGCCGTTCTGGCGCTCCTTGAGCCGGTTGAGCTGGCGCTTGGCGGCCTCGAAGGCCGAGATCACCACCCCGTACGCGTCGCCCTTAAACTGGGTCTCCTGTGACCGTTCCCGGACCACCAGCTCGTGGTGCGGTGGGACGCGCATGTCGATCCGCACCTCGTAGCCCGGGTGCGACTCGCGCGAGCGGTGGGGTTGCTCGACCACCACCCGGCAGCTCGACAGCCGCTCGTGCAGCCGATCCAGCTTGTCCACTTGCTCGCGGATCAGCTCCTCGATCCGGTCGTCCTTCGCCACGCCGTGGAAGGCGATCTGCAGCGGCACCTGCATGGATCCTCCTGTTCTTCTCCAGCACTCGCCTCTGGAGGGGGCAAGGCGCGTGCCGCCGGAGAGCCCCCAGGCGAGCGAGGCGTCTACCTCTGGTCCACGGCCTGTACACGCTCGACGGGGGAGGTCTATGCAAGTCACTCCTGCTGAGCAGGTTGCGTCGTCGCGACCGCCCTTGCGAGATCTATCCAACGTGCACAGAATCTGAACGTATCAGGCGGCGGGAGTAGACCGCAGGTTCCCGGCGTTAAAGGAGACAAAGGAGACCCCAGTGATCCCCACCCTCAGCCGCCTGACCGCGTTCAACTGCCGCGAGACGGTGCGCTGCGAGGCGCCGCGCTGCTCGCAACGCACCCGCGACGGCAAGCCCTATTGCCCCGAACACGTCGAGCTGCTGCCCTACGTCCAGGAGCTCCAGGCGGCCTTGGCGGAGCAGCAGGCGGAGCAGCGGCGCGTCGCCTCCCGCGGCGCACGCGCGGTCGATCCCGACGGCCTGACCGCCCGCGAGCTGCTCCTGCAGCTGGACCTGTACGGCGACCGCACCGTCGAGCGCCTGGCCCGCGACCTGCAGCTCGACGTCGACCTGGTGCACGCCTACGCCAAGGCGCTGGCGCGCCACGGCCGGGTGAGCCTCAGCCAGACCCGGCGCGGGCACGTCTCGCTCCACGCGGGACCCGGCCTCCTGGTCGAGCCCGCCGCCGCCTCCGAGGAGCTGAGCGCCTCGACCGAGGAGGAGCTCTCCGCGGCTTGACGCGCGGGCGGACGCCCCGAAGATCGCTCCCGTGCAGCCGCCCCCGCCCGTCCCCGCCCGCCCCCGCCGGCGCGCCCTCCGGTGCGCCGGCCTGGCCGTGGGCCTGCTCCTCCTCGCGGCGGGCAGCTTCCGCCTGTGGCTCGAGACCTGCTTCGCCGTCCCGCCCCCGCTCCCCGACGCGCCGGTCCTGAGCCTCGAGCCGCGCCTCGGCCCCGACGGCCGCCGGGTGCGCCTGGGCGCCTCGTGGTTCTGGCCCCGCGCCGGCTGCTCGCTCCTCCACGTGGAGGGGGACCCCTTCACGCTCGGCTACGCCAACGGCGTCCTCACCCGAGACCTCCTCGAGGTGCAGGAGCGGGCGCTGATCGACACCGTCGAGGCGCAGATCCCCTCGCGCCTCGCCCTGTGGGGGATCGCCACCGCGGTGCTGATCAACAACCGCGACCTCCCCAGCTACGTCTCCCCCGAGATCGAGCTGGAGGTGCTGGGGCTGTCGCGGGCGCGCACCGGGCCGGATCCGTACGCCGCCTTCGGCTCCCGCTACCACCGGATCCTCAACTACCACGCCGCCCACGACATCGCCCACTGGGTGTGGGACAAGCCCGTCGTCGCCTGCACCGCCTTCGCCGCCGCCGCCCCGCACACCCGCGACGGGCACCTGCTGGTGGGCCGCGCCTTCGACTTCGAGGCCGGGCGCCACTTCGACACCAACAAGGTGATCGCCAGGGTCCAGCCCGATCGCGGCCACACCTTCCTGTCGGTGGTGTGGCCGGGCATGGCGGGGGCGGTCACCGGGATCAACGACCAGCGGATCTTCTGCTCGCGCAACGGCGCCCACTCCTCGGACCGGGCCCGAATCGGCACGCCGGTGTCGCTGGTCGTGCGGCGGGTCCTGCAGGAGGCGGACGACCTGGCCGAGGCGGTGGCGATCGTCCGCGCGGCGCAGGTGTTCGTGAACGACAGCTACCTGCTCGCCGACGGGAAGACCGGCGAGGCGGTGGTCGTGGAGAAGACGCCGGCCCGCGTCGCCGTCCGCCGCCTGGCGGACGGGTTCCTGTTCCAGGCGAACCACTTCGAGACGCCCGAGCTCGCGGCCGACCCCGGCAACCAGGAGCACATGGGCGTCGGCACCACCCTCGCGCGCCGCGCCCGCGTCGAGGAGCTGGCGCGCGCCGCGCCCCTCGACCCGGCCCGGGCGGCGGCGATCCTGCGCGACCGGCGCGGCCCCGGCGGCGCGCCGCTGGCCCTCGGCCACCGCGCCGCCCTGGACGCCCTCATCGCGACCCACGCGGTGGTGGCCGACGTGACCGCCGGCGTGCTGTGGGTGTCGCGCGGGCCTCACGCCCTGGGCGCCTTCGACGCCTACGCGATCGCGGGCTTCGGCGACGGGTTCGCCGCGGCGCCCATCGCGCCCGACCCGATCCTCACCACCGACGCCCTGTTCCGGGTGGCCCAGGCCCGAGAGCTCTTGGCGGCCGCCGCGGAGGCCTCGGCGGACCGCCGGGCCGACCTCGAGCGGGCCCTGGCCCTCATCCCGGGGGACCCGCAGGCCCTCCTCCTCCTGGCGCGCGGGCTCGAGGCCGCAGGGCGGCCCGACGAGGCGCGGCGCCGCTACCAGCAGGCGCTGGCGG
>JAWLGW010000386.1:5311-6422 GCA_041690735.1 Planctomycetota bacterium | reverse complement strand
CCTCGCCGCCGACGACGCCGACGCGCTGGTCCTCGACCTGCGCGGCCGGGGGGGGATCCCTCGCGCGGTGGAGCGGATCGTCGAGATGCTCGACCCCAACGCCCAGGGCGGCCCCGTGTGGGGGCGGCCGGCCGTGGCCCTGACCGACGGCGGCACCCGCTCTGCCAAGGAGCTCCTGGCGTTCCGCTGGCGGCAGCGCAAGATCGGCCCCGTCGTCGGGCAGCGCACGCGCGGCGCGGTCCTGGGCGCCACCTTCGTCGAGCTCAGCGACGGCGCCCGCCTCATGCTCCCGGTCATGGACATGCGCGCCCAGACCGGCGGGCAGGTCCTCGAGAAGAAGGGGGTCGCCCCCGATATCGTGGTCCCCGACCGCCTCCCCTGGAGCGGCGGCCACGACCCGATCTACGAGAAGGGCCTGGAGGTCGCCGCCGACCTGGTGCTGGCGGTGCGGCGCCGGGGCAAGCGCCACGGCTGGTACTGAATTCTGCGGAGAGCTTGGACCTCCCGCCGCGTGGTCACTCGCGCGCGCGCTCGTGGTCGTGGTCGACCATGGCTACGACCACGAGCGCGAGCGCGAGCGCGAGGTCTCGAGCCCGGTCGGAACGTCACCGACAAGGACTGCTGGCTCTGTTCCTGGACGCTCCTAACCGATCAGCTCGTACCCGCGCACCCGCAGGACGGGATCGCCGGTCATGCCGATCCCGACCGCGTCGTCCGCGACCTCGCCTTCGACGGTGGCCGCCACGCCCTCGGTGAGCAACGCGTCGTCGCCGCCTTGGAGCGCGAAGCGGCGGCCGTCGTCGGTCTCGAGCAGGTACACCCCGGGGCCGAAGGGGGCCTGCACCACCTTGCCGGTCACCTTCACAGGGTGACGCCCCCGCTCGAGGCGCCGCTGAACTTGGTGCGGCCCAGGCGGACGAAGAACGCCACGGCTCCGATCAGCACGACCACGTTCGCCCCCAGCCACAGGGCGTCCAGGAGCCCGTGGCCGGGGATGCCGCGGACGTCCGCGTAGGGGAACACGACCCCCGTGGTCAGGCGCGCGGCCCAGCCCAGGGCGATCCCGACCCCGATCGAGCGGGTGGGCTTGCGGGCCACCAGCGCCAGGCCC
>JAWLGW010000386.1:0-5301 GCA_041690735.1 Planctomycetota bacterium | reverse complement strand
GCAGGCAGGGGATCAGGGCGCTGACGAACAGGGCGTTCCAGTGCCAGGAGGGGCCGAACAGGACCCCGCCCCACTCGGGGAGGCCGCGGGTGAGGAGCGGTCCCACCAGCGGCACCTCGCCCAGCCCGAGCGGCCGCAAGAAGAACAGGCCGGCCGAGCCCACGATCGCGCCGCCGATCAGCAGCGGCAGGCACAGGGTGGCCTTGCCGCGCCGATAGGTGAGCGCCACGCCCACGCCCGCCAGCAGGAGCGCCAGGCTCCCGGGGAGGAAGATCGCGCGGCGCACCGCGGCGCCGGCGTCCAGGACCCCGTGGCCGAGCTCCTGGTTGTAGCCCGTGCCGCGGGCGGTCGCGGCCAGGGTCGCGGCCACCTCGTCGGGGTCGGTCATGCCGACCGAGTACAGGAGCGCCGCGGCGCCCGCCACGTGGGGCGTCGCCATGGACGTCCCCTGGAAGTAGGCGTACACCGTCTTCTTCGCCCCGCGGCTGCGCGGGTCCAGGGTGTTCTGCAGCACGCCGTCCTCGGGCCGGCGGCGCTGATCGCCGCCGGGGCCGGCGATGAACAGGCCCTTGCCGTAGGAGGAGTAGAAGGCCTTCTCGCCCGAGGGGCCCACCGACGAGACGGCCAGGGCGCCCGGATAGGCGGCGGGGTACTCGATCTTGGCTCGGCCGCCGTTGCCCGCCGCGCACACGACGACGCAGCCCTTGGCGTGGGCGTAGGCCACGGCGTCGGCCATGATCTTGGAGTAGCCGCCGCCGCCCAGCGACAGGCTGAGGACGTGGGCCCCGTTGTCGGCGGCGAAGCGGATCGCGTCGGCGATGTCCGAGGTCGTGCCCCAGCCCTGCGCGCTGAGCACCTTGAGCGGCATGATCTTGCAGCCCCAGGCCAGCCCGATCACCCCCTGGCCGTTGTTCGTCGACTGGGCGATCGTGCCGGCGCAGTGGGTGCCGTGGCCGTGGTCGTCGGCGGCGATCGGGTCGTCGTTGACGAAGTCGTAGCCGGGGACGAAGCGGGTGCGCTTGAGGTCAGGGGCCCACAGGCCCTTGGCGTCCTCGTAGGCCACGCCGGTGTCGATCACGGCCACGATCACGTCCTCGCCCCGGGCGTAGCGCCAGGCGTCGCGGGCCGCGACCATCTCCATGTTCCACTGCTTGTCGTACAGCGGGTCGTTGGGGAACCCGTCCCGGGGCTGCAGCTCCTGGTCGTCGGGGATCAGCTGGGCCTCGCTGAGGAGGGTGGCGCTCCCCTCGGGCAGGCCGAACAGGACGTTCGCCTCGGCGCGCTCCACCTCGGGATCGGCGCGCAGCGCGTCCAGCAAGGCGGCGGGGTCCTGCCCGTCGAGGCGGATCACGGCGATCGCCTCGTCGGCCACGTTGGGGCTGTTCCAGCGGACGTCGAGCCCCTTCAGCTGGGGGTGACGAGCCACGAACGCCTCGAGGGAGCTGCCGTCCTCGAGGTCGACCACCAGCTCGCCGCTAAAGGCGCCAGGCGCGCTGGCGGCCTCGTCGGGGGTGGGCTCGGGCTGGAGGGGCTGATCGCAGCCGCTCAAGCCGAGCGCCAGGACCGGCAGCAGGAGGAGCGAAGACTTGCTGAACGCGCGCACGGGCGACCTCCTAGAACGGCTGGGGGGGCTGGGCGGGGTCGGCGGGCGCCTCGCCAGGTGGCGTGCTGGGGGGCGCCGGAGGCTCCGGCTCACCGCGCAGGCGGTCGGGGTCCCAGTCGACGTTCATGTGGTATTGCGAGGCGAAGGCGCCCAGCGCTGCGCCGGCCGCCAGGCCGAACAGTCGGAGCGGGCCGGGCGCGCGCACGAGCAGCGACGCGACCAGCCCCAGCGCGCCGCCCGCGGCGGCAGGTGTGACCGCGTCGCGCAGCGTGGCGTCGGGGCAGCGCTCGACCTCCCACCGCAGGCCCGACACGCGTCCCCCATACCTGGTGCCCGGTCCGTTCGCTTCCATGCGGCTCCCTCGAGATGGTTCCGGCGCTGGCCGCAGCTTAGCAGCCCCTGTACCTCCCGTCGCGGCGGCCTAACTGCAGCTCCGCCCGAACCCACCGCGTCCTGGGCGTTTGGGCCGGCGCAGCCCGGTGCTGTAGGATGCGGCGCGGGCTGCGGCAGGATCGCTCAGGCGAGCGCTCCCTTGACGCGGCGCCGCCGGGCGCGACCGAGAGGGCTAACCCCCCATGTCGAAGGAGCTAAGCCGGGAGCGGGCCGTGGCGGCCCTCGATCTGCTCGCCGACCTGCGCCTCCGGACGGCCCCCCACACCAGCCAGGCCCACCAGCTCAACGCGGAGCTCCGCACCGGCTTTCGCATCAAGCGCCCCGCCGACGCCCTGGCCGCCTGGGAGGCGGCCCTGGCGGGCCCCCCTTCTGACGAGCGGCTGCACCGCGCCCTGACCGAGTGGTCGCTGGCGCTGGGGCTGCACGCCGCGATCAACCTCGAGGACCTCAAGGCCACCCGCCGCATGATCGAGCGCCTCGCCGAGACGCTGCCGCCCTTCGCGCCCCGCGCCGGCGCCACCTTCGGGTGGGCCCGCCGCGGCCGCGACGTGACCGAGGCCATGGCCGGGTTGGTGGGGCGGTCCCCGGTGATGGACACCCTGCGCACCCAGACCTGGCGGGCGGTGTTCACCGACGACGTGCGCAAGGCCCTGGCCCTCAAGGCGCCCCACCGCATGTCGGTGCTGATCACGGGCGAGCCCGGCACCGGCAAGGAGATCGTGGCCCGCACGATCGCCGCCGGCCGCGGGCCGCTCGACCCCGAGGGGGAGGAGCCGGGCCCCTACGTCGCGCTGAACATCGCCTCGCTGACCCCCGAGCTGGCGAACTCGGCCCTGTTCGGGCACGTGCGCGGAGCCTACACCGGCGCCGCCGGCGACCGCGACGGGTTGTTCGTGGCCGCCTCGGGCGGGGTGCTGTTCCTCGACGAGGTGGGCGACGCCTCGCCCGACGTGCAGGTCCGCCTGCTGCGCACGCTCCAGGAGGGGACGGTGCGCCCCGTCGGCGCCGACGACGAGCGGCGGGTCGAGGTGCGCGTGCTCGCCGCCACCAACCGCGACCTGTCGGAGGTGGACGGGCAGGGCAAGCACACCTTCCGGCAAGACCTGCTGGAGCGCCTGTCGGTGCTGCGGGTCACCTGCCCGCCCCTGCGCGAGCGGCTGGAGGACCTGCCCGAGCTGGTGCGCCACTTCGTGGCCGAGGAGATCGACGTGGTGGCCTTCCCCACGATCGTGGACTCGATCCTGCAGCGGCTGCTGGACGAGACGGGCGACCACGCCTGGCCCGGCAACGTGCGCGAGCTGCGGGCCAGCGCCAACCGAGTCCTGGCGGGCCAGCCGGCGATCCTCCCCGAGACCGGGCGAGCGGCGCGCGTCGCCCGCCCCCAGATCGGCGAGGCGGCGAGCAGCCCAGCCCAGCGCGGAGACTCGCTGGAGGAGGCGCTGCTGGCGGCGTTCGGCCCCCGCCCCTTGGAGGAGATCAAGGTCCGCTACGCGGTAGCGGTCCTCCGCCAGCAGGACGGCAACAAGTCGGAGGCGGCCCGGGTGCTGGGGATCGACCGCAACACCCTGTCGCGCTACGTGAAGCAGGCCCTGGCCGACGAGGAAAACTCGTGAGCCCGCGCGCCCAGAGCACCTCTCGCGAGTGCGGCCTCACGGGAGTCCGCCAGCCTTGGCGGAGCACCTCGCGCGAGTGCGGCCTACTGCGAGCGACGGGTCTCGAGTGTCCACCCGAACCAAGCACTCGCGCGAGGTGGGCGGAGGGACGGTGCGCGCGGATCAGTCGCAACCCGCCGTCTCCTCTTCCCAGGGAGGAGCAGCGCGCACCGTCCCGGAGCCTCTTCGGGGGGGACTCTGGGGGGGCGAACCCCCCCCAGAAACCACACTGTTCGCTGCCGTGCCTCCCGCCCCGCCACCTCTCGACACCCTCGGAGCACCCGCGAACCACACCGTTCGCCGGCGGATCTCCCTACCTCCCCCTCGACCGCCTGGACGCCCTGAGCCACCATGGGAGGTGGCGGAGCGCATGAGCGACCACGACAAGACCGAGATCTTCACCGCCCCGGATCTGCCGGGGGACCGCCCCGCCAGCGCTCGGGCCCGCGAGGCCAAGCGCGGCCGCTCGGTGCAGGACGACCCCGAGGCCTTCCTGCTGGAGATCATCAGCCGGGCCGACGACCGCCTGGGCACCGGCGCCGCCGAGATCATCGGCGCCGTCGCCGGCGCCGCCCTGGCCCTGTTCGTCCCCTTCGCCTCGGGCCTGGTGCTGCGGGGCGTGATCGGCTCGGCGATCGGCACCCTGGTGGGCAAGAAGATCGCCGAGCACGACCCGGCCTGGTTCCGCAAGCGGCTGGAGCTGGCCCTGGACCGGTTCGAGGAGATCAACCGCTCCTTCCGCGAGGAGCGCTGCACCCGCCGCGCCCGCGACGAGTACGTGGAGGACCTGATCGAGCGCTTCTTCGACCGCGGGGACTCCCTGCTGGAGTAGGGCTACACTGAAGGGCGGAGGTGCCCCATGCCGAGCCCCTTCCCAGGCATGGATCCCTACCTCGAAGACCCGACCCTGTGGCCCAACGTCCACCAGAGCCTGATCACGTACGCGAGCGATCACCTGCAGGAGCAGCTCGGTGGCCGTCGTTTCGCCACGATCCGAGAGCGGCAGTACATCGAACGAGAAGCGCTCATCTCAGCAGACGTCTCGCCTGCGTCAGGCTGGCGAGACGTCGATCGACGTGAGGTGTACGTCGAGATCCAGGATCTCGATCGTGCTGGAGAGGTCCTGACGTCGATCGAAGTCCTGACACCCGAGGACAAGAGACCGGGTCCAGCCCGAGAGCTCTACCTCGAGAGGCAGGGCAAGCTGCTCGACCTCGGCGTCAATCTCGTCGAGGTCGACCTGCTCCGGGCTGGTTTGCCGACGACCGCGTCGGGTGTCGGGTCGGCACAGGCCACCGCCTACCGCGTCGCCGTCTCGCGGGCCGGCGACCGCAGCCGCCGCGAGCTGTACGGGTTCGGCCTGCGCGATCCCCTCCCCCGCGTCGCGATCCCGCTGCTCGAGGGCGACCCACACGTCGTCCTCGACCTGCCGACGATCCTGGCCGAGGCCTACCAGCGGGGCGCCTACGGGCGGCGGGTCCAGTACACCGGCGACGTCCCGCCGCCGCCGCTCTCTGCCGAGGACGGGTCCTGGGCGCGAACCCGGATCGGCTCAGCGTAGGCGACCCCGGACCCACTCGACGAGCTGATGAAGGAGGAGGGCGCGCGGCGGAGCGGGCTCCCTCACTCCCGATGGAAGTTGGTGTACAGCCG
>JAWLGW010000385.1:0-6426 GCA_041690735.1 Planctomycetota bacterium | reverse complement strand
CGTCCGAGGCGCTGCTGACGGCGCACGCCTTCAAGGCGCCCGCGGCGGTGGTGGAGGCGGTCGAGGCGACGCTGCTGCGCCTGCAGCCGAGCGAGGTGACCCTGGCCGGCCTGCCCCGGGGCGGCACCTCTCCGTGGGCCCCGTACATGGCCGAGGGCGCCCTGCTGGTGCGCATGGTCCACCACCACGTCAGCCCCTATCAGACGATCGAGGTGGGCGAGCACCCGGTGTACGGGCGCATGCTGTTCCTCAACGGCGAGACCCAGATCGCCTCCAGCGACGAGCGGCTGTACACCGCCTCGCTGGTGGAGCCGGCCATGGAGGGCGGCGCCCGGCGGGTGTGCATCCTGGGCGGCGGCGACTGCGGCGTGCTGCGGGAGGTGCTCAGCCACCCGGTCGAGCAGGTCGTCATGGCCGAGATCGACCAGGCCGTGATCGACACCGCCAGCCGCTACTTCCCCGAGGTGGTGGGGGAGGCGCGGGAGGACCCGCGGGGCAAGATCGTGCTCGGTGACGCGTTCGAGTACCTGGCAGGGGAGGCCCGCACCGCGGAGCGAGGCAAGGGGTTCGACCTGATCGTGTACGACCTCTCGGACGCGCCCCTCAACGACGCCACCTTCGACCGCCTGTGCGGGCTGGTGAACGCCGCCCTGGCCCCCGGCGGACGTGTGGCGGTCCAGTGCGGGTCCGCCCTCCCGATGTACCGCGACCGCCTGTCCGCCACCCTGCAGGGCCTGGAGCGCAACTTCAGCCGCGTCACCACCCGCGAGGTGGTGATCCCGAGCTTCCTCCGTCAGCCGTGGGTGTTCGCCTTCGCCCGCGGCGGCGGGCGCTGACCGCCCCTCTTCCTGGCCCGCAGCGCGGGCGCTAGGCTCGACACGGAGAGCGATCATGGAGAAGTCCGCCCCCAAGAAGTGGAAGTGCCTCTACCTCCTCAGCGTCCTCGCCTTGCTGGTCGCGCTGGTGATGGGCGGCTCCTGGCTCACCTCCGAGGAGGGTCAGCAGTCCACCCGGATCAAGCAGGCCTTCGCGGTGGGCTTCTTCGCCCTGGCCCTGGTCAGCTTCCTGGCCGCCAAGGTCGGCTCCTGGTTCTTCCACGACGAGGACTGAGCTCTCTTCCTACTTTCCTCTTTTCCTCGCCCAATTCTCGCCAGTCAGGGCGCTGCCGCAGCAGCGACAGCCCTCACACCCGCCGCTGCGGGTGCCCGTCGGGCAAGCACCCCTGCAGGAAGGGCGGCAGGGCGAACGCCGCCCGGTGCACCTCGCCCGAGTAGTAGCCCGTGCCCAGCAGCCGGTGCAGGTCCTCGGGCGGCTGGAACCCCTCCAGCGGGTGCCCCGCCTTGGTGGCGTAGGCGAAGGTCCACAGGAAGCCGAGGTAGGCGGGGATCACGGCCCAGAACAGGAACACCCGCGGGAACACGCGCCCCAGGGTGGCGTGGATCGCGCGCACCTCGTCGGCGAAGTAGAAGGGCGTCTGGGTCTGCGCCACCAGCACGCCGTCGTCGCGGAGGGCCCGGGCGCAGGTGGCGTAGAACTCCTCGGTCACCAGGGAGCCGGCGGCGCCCACCGGGTCGGTGCTGTCGACGCACACCAGGTCGAGGCTGCCCGGCGCCTGCCCGGTGAGGTAGGCCGCCCCGTCGCCGAAGTGGAGCGTGACCCGCGGGTCCTCGAGGCGTCCCGCCACCTGCGGCAGGTGCTCCTGCGAGACCCGCACCACCCGCTCGTCGATCTCGGCCAGCGTGACCTCGAGGTCGGGGTACTTGAGCAGCTCGCGCACGGCGCCGCCGTCGCCGCCGCCCACCACCACCGCCCGCCGCGGCGCGGCCACGGTCTGGGCGCCGACGTGGGTCAGCATCTCGTGGTACACGAACTCGTCGAGCTCGGTGAGCATGACGCATCCGTCGAGGACCAGCACCTTGCCGTGGTGGGCGCTCTCGAGCAGGTCGATGCGCTGGTAGGGCGTCTGCTCGGAGTGCACGGTGCGGACGACCCGAAACCCGTACTCGGCCGCCCCCTTCATGCGCTCGTGGAACCAAACCTCGGCGCCGGCGGGCGGGGCCGAGGCAGGACGGAGGCGGTCGAAACTCGGTCCGGACACGGGCCCCTCCAAAGAGGCGGCCAGTCTCGCGCGGGGCCGAGGGGCGGTCAAACGCCGCGGGAGGGGCGGAGTGCGTGCCGCACGAGGGACGGCAGCTCGGCCGGCGCGCCGAGGACGTGCGCCGCGCCGTGGGCCTCGAGCTCCGCCCGGTCGCGGAAGCCCCACAGGACGCCGATCCCGACCATGCCCGCCGCGCGGGCGGTGTCCATGTCGGTGCGGGTGTCGCCGACGAGCCAGCACGCGTCCGGCGCGACCCCCAGCGCCTCCGCCACCGCCAGGGCGCCCGCCGGGTCCGGCTTGCGCGGCCGCCCCGGGCGCTCCCCCTCCACGGCCAGGAACGGGACCTCCGGGAGGAGAGCGCGGGTCACCTGCTCGGCGAACTCCTGGGGCTTGTTGCTGAGGATCGCCAGGGGCAAGCCCCCGGCGGGGTGTTCGGCGAGCTCGGCCAGGGCTGCGGTCACCCCTGGGTAGCAGCGGGTCTCCTCGAGCAGGTGATCGCGGTACCGGGCGCGGGCCGCCTCCACCAGGCGGTCGATCCGCTCGGCCGGCTGGCCGGGCGCGGCCCGCTCGACCAGGCGCCGCATGCCCTCGCCCACGAACTGCCGGTAGGCGAACAGCGGGTGCTGGGGGAGGCCGTCGGCGGCGAGGACGTGGTTCAGGGCCGCGGCGATGTCTGCCAGCGAGTCCACCAGGGTTCCGTCGAGGTCGAACACCAGCGCGCGCGGAGCCGGCACCATGGAGCACCTCCTGAAGGGCGCTCAAGCTTAGGCCGTCGTGCGCCGATGACCATGTAGGAAGGGCGGGGAGGGACCCGGTGCCGAGCACGAGCCACAGCGGCCGCGACCACCCGGGACGTCCCTCCTCGAGCGACGTCCCGCTCGAGCCCTGCCCCACCTGCGAGAGCGACGGCGTGGCCCGGTTCGCGGCCCGGGAGCTCGAGGCCTTCTTGCTGCGGAACCGGCCCCACCTCGCGCCCGAGGCGCGCGCCGAGCTCGAGCTGCTCCGGGACGCCCTCGAGGAGCTGCTGCCGGCTCGCGGCCGGATCATTCACGTCAGCTGGAACGAGCTCCGGCGCGCGGCCTAATCAGTGTCTCGCTCCAGGACCAGGGTCTCCCAGGCGCCGCCCTCGGCCTCCTCGGGGCGGGGCAGGTCGACCACCAGCGTCGCCTGCTGGGGGGTGAGCTCCAGGCGAAGGCTGGCCTCGTCGCCCGTCTGGGTGTCCCGCAGCCGGCCGCGCAGGGCGCCTGCGATCTCGGTCGCCCACAGGGCGTAGCGGTGCTGGCCGACCCGGAGGCGTCCCCGCGCGTCGGCGCCCGAGCGGAGGACCTCGAGCTCGACCGCGACCTCGCGCGCGCGCCCCCTGTAGCGCTGGGCTGCGGGCGGCCGGGGCAAGGGGGGCGCCCCGGCGGCCGTCCGCTCCAGGCGGTAGCGCTCGCCGTCCGCGTGCAGCTCGAGCCCGCCCTCGGGGGTCGGCAGGGCCTGGAAGGGGAGGGCCTTGCCCTCCGCGCCGACGGTCCCGGAGAGGCCGGGCCCGACGAAGGTGCCCGACCAGGGGTAGGCGACGCCCCGCAGCTGGAGCGTGCCCGCGAGCGCCTCGCCGCCCTCCGCGGTGACCACCAGAGCCAGGCGTTCGGCGCGGTACGTCCCCTGGATGGCGAGGGCCCCGGGGTGAGGCGGTGGGACGGGCGGGGCGGGCGCCGGCGGCGGGTCCTCGCGCGGGGGGGGAGGCCCCGCGGGAGAGCTCGCGTCTCGGGGCGCGGAGGGTCGCTCGGGGCGCCCGGCTTCGGGGCAACCGAGGAGGGCGACCGCGAGCGCCGCGGCCAGCGCGGCCTGCGCGGCGGGCCTCAGTCGAGGGAGCACGGGCGCACCGCTCCAGCCCGGCTGCCGGTCGCTGCCCGCGTCGGGTCGGGCGCCAGGGCCAGGTTCATGAGGGCGTGCGGGGTCGAGCGGCTCATGGGTCGAGCCTGCCACCCGACGCGCAGGGCGTCAACGCAGGAGCTGGGGCTCTTCGCGATAGTCCTCGGCGCGGTGGCGGATCACGTCGCCGTCCACCATGAACACCACGTCCTCGGCGATGTTGGTGGCGAGGTCGGCGATCCGCTCCAGATGGCGAGAGGCGGACAGGGCGTGCACCGCGCGCTGGATCGAGGGCGGGTCACGCTCCATGAGGTCCTGCAGGACCGAGAACATGTGCCGGTTGATCGCGTCCACGGCGTCGTCCCGCTCGCACACCGCCCGCGCCGCCGGCGCGTCCTGGCGGACCAGGGCGCCCAGGCTGTCCGCCACCATGTCCCGCACCCGCTCCACCATGCAGGGGAAGTCGAGGGGCACCTCCAGGGGCTCGTGGGTGGCGAGGTAGCGGGCGCGCTCGGCCACGTTGACCGCCAGGTCGCCCATGCGCTCGAGGTCGTTGTTGACCTTGAGCACCGCCACCAGGAAGCGCAGGTCAGTCGCCACCGGCTGGTGGAGCGCGAGGATCTTGAGGCACTCCTCCTCGACCTCGACCTCCATGGCGTCGATCTGCGCGTCGCCGGCGATCACCGCCTCCGCCAGCTCGGGCCGGCGGTCGACCAGGGCGATGGTCGCCTTGCGGATGGCCTCCTCCACCAGGGCACCCACCCGGAGGATCTCGCGCTCGAGGCGCTCGAGGTCGCGTCGCAGGTGCTTCATGGCCTACCCGAACCGTCCGGTGACGTAGTCCTCGGTCCGCTTCTCCCGCGGCCGCGTGAACACCTGCTCGGTCTCACCGGTCTCCACGATTCGACCCTCGTAGAAGAAGGCGGTGAGGTCGGAGACGCGCGCCGCCTGCTGCATGTTGTGGGTGACGATGACGATCGTGTACCGGTCGCGGAGCTCGAAGATCAGGTCCTCGATCCGCACGGTGGAGGCGGGGTCGAGGGCCGACGCCGGCTCGTCCATGAGCAGCACGTCGGGCTCGGTGGCGAGGGCCCGGGCGATGCACAGGCGCTGCTGCTGCCCGCCCGACAGGGCCAGGGCCGAGTCGCCGAGGCGGTCCTTGACCTCCTCCCACAGGGCGGCCTGCTTGAGCGAGCGCTCCACGACCTCCTCCAGGCGGCCGCGGTCCCGCAGGCCGTGGACCCACGGGCCGAAGGCCACGTTGTCGAAGATCGACTTGGGGAAGGGGTTCGACCGCTGGAACACCATGCCCACCCGCTTGCGCAGGTCGACCACGTCGACGCCCGGCCCATAGATGTCGCGCCCGTCCAGGGAGACCGTGCCCGTGTGGCGGACGCTGTCGAGGGTGTCGTTCATGCGGTTGAGCGCCCGCAGGAACGTCGACTTGCCGCAGCCCGAGGGGCCGATCAGGGCGGTGACCCGGTGGGCGGGGATCGTCAGGGAGACGTCGAACAGGACCTGCTTGTCCCCGTAGTAGAAGCACAGGTCGGCCACGGCCACCTTGGCGGGGCCAGCGGGGGCCGGGCGGCTCAGGGTGGGTGGAGCGGGGCGCGCGAGGGGGGCCGGGGCGTTCATGGAGTCCTCTCGAGTGGAGCGCATTACCAGCGGTACCGCTGCCGGGAGCGGTCGCGGAGCACGATCGCCAGCAGGTTGATGCCCAGGACCAGGCCGATCAGCACCAGCGCCGTCCCGTACTGGAGCGGGCGGACGGCCTCGGCGTCGGGGTGCTGCGTGGCGAGGATGTAGAGGTGATAGGGCAGGGCCATGACGGGGTCGAGCACGGACCCCGGCAAGTGGGGCAGGAAGAACACCGCGGCCGTGAACAGGATGGGCGCCGTCTCGCCCGCGGCGCGGCCCACGCCGAGGATCGCGCCGGTCAGCATGCCCGGCAGGCTGTAGGGGAGCACGTGGTGCCACACCGTCTGCCAGCGGGTGGCGCCCAGGGCGAGGCTGGCCTCGCGCACCGAGCGGGGGACGGCGCGGATCGCCTCCTCGGAGGCGACGATGATCACGGGCAGGATCATGAGGGCCAGGGTCAGCGATCCGGCCGCGATCGAGGCGCCCATGCCCAGGGCGATCACGAACAGGGCCAGGCCGAACAGGCCGAACACGATGGAGGGGACGCCGGCCAGGGTGGCGATGCCGAGGCGGATCCAGCCGGTGAGGCGGCCGTCGCGGGCGTACTCCGACAGGTAGATGGCGGCGCCCATGCCGAGGGGGAGCGCGACCGCGAGCGTCCCGGCGGCGAGGCACAGGGTGCCGACGATCGCGGGGAACACACCGCCCTCGGCGCCGGCGCGCCGCGGGGCGGCGGTGAGGAACTCCCAGGAGAGGGCGGGGAGGCCGTGGAACAGCACGTCTCCGAGGATCCACAGGATCCCGGCCACCACCGTGTACGTGACCGCTCGCAG
>JAWLGW010000384.1:0-6432 GCA_041690735.1 Planctomycetota bacterium | reverse complement strand
AACTAGACCGCGCGGCACGTCCACTCGCGCTCGATCGCCACGTCCATTGCGAGAGGTGGGACTCGAACCCACACGCCTTGCGGCACGAGAACCTAAATCACGAGCAGAGCCCATACAGGACAATACCTTACGGCCCTGCTTGGGGGCGAATCCTGCGGAGCTTGCCAGGGCGCTCCTCGACCTTGCTCCGCAGGCGCCGGACCCCGCCCCGCTCCTCGACGCAGCGAAGGCCCTCCTCGCCTGGAGCCGCTCCACTGCCACCCGCTCGACGCGTGCGCGTTGACGTGCGCATGCACACCTCACGGAGAACCGTCGAAACCGTCGAAACCGTCGGAGGCCGCACGATTGTGGGCCTAGCGGCTGCAACGGTTCCGGATAGAACCGTCGGAACCGTCAAGCGAGTCAGACGAGCGCCGTAGGCTGGAGAGACGATGGCTCACGAAATCGCACGACTGACCCCTAAGCAGGAGGCTGCGCTCGCCGAGCTGGTGGAGGGGAAGAACAACGCAGAGGCGGCCCGAGCGGTCGGCTGCCGGCGGGAGACGGTGAGCCGCTGGCGACACCACGACGAGGCCTTCGCGCTCGAGCTGGCCCGGCGCCAGGGGGAGCTCGAGGCGGACCGCCGCCGCGCAGTCCTCGCCGAGCAGCTCGCGACCGTCCGCTACCTCGCTACCGTCCGCGACGACCCGGCGCAGGAGACGCGCGACCGGATCGCCGCAGCGCGGAAGCTGGCGGACCTCGGAGCACCCCAGGGCGGCCGCCTGGCGCTGGAGGCGACCGCCGAGGACGGGACCGGGAGGCGGGTGCAGGTGCGCGCGCTGGCAGAGGACGCGGAGGCCCGGGCCCTGGCGCAGCAGCTCCTCACCCGCCTGGCGCAGGCGGCGAACCCCCCTCGGTGAGTCGCAACACTTCTTGCAATCTGTTGCTAGTCCTGCTACCCTGGGAACCTCACAGGACGAGGAGACCGGGGTTATGGCGAAGCGCACCGACAAGACTCGCAACACTTCGAAGCGCACCCGCGGGCGGCCGAAGCTGACCGAGGGGGACAAGAGCATGGCCCCCGAGGAGGTGGCGGAGCTGCTGGCCGTGGCGCGGGCCCGCTGGGACGAGGAGGAGGCCGCCACGCGCCGAACGAGCCGCAAGGCGGAGCGGGACTACATGCTGCTGGTGGTGGCGCTCAACGCGGGCTTGCGTGCGTCTGAGCTGTCCGCGCTGCGCGTGGGGGACCTCTGCCTGAAGGCCCGCCCTCCCCGCCTGCGGGTGGACGGCGGGAAGCACCGCAAGGCGAACGGGACCCGCTCCACCGCCGACGTGGACGAGGTGGCGCTGCGCTCCGACGTGGCGCAGCTCCTGCGCGCCTGGACGGCCGGCCGGGACCCCAAGGACCCCGTGTTCCCCTCGGAGCGCACGGACCCCGCCACCGGCCGCAAGGCGCCCATGACGCGCACCGCGATTCACCGCAGGGTGAAGGCGCTCATGGAGGAGGCCGGGCTGAACCCCCGCTACAGCACGCACACCTTGCGGCACACCTTCGTCCGCCTGGAAGTGGAGGCCCAGGAGCAACAGGGCGAGGTGAACCCCTACTTCGTCATGCGGCGCACCAGGCACCGCTCCATTCAGGCCGTGTTGCCTTACGTTCACCACAGCCCGAGCAAGCTCGACGCGCACCTCAAGAGCCGCGCGAGCGCGCTGTAGCTCGGCCAGGGCGTCGGCGTCGTAGCGGCGGCGAAGGGCCCTGGCTAGCGCGGGCACGTCGGCCGGCGCAGACCACCTTGGCTTGACGATTCCGGCGGCCACCCCGGCGGCGTGAGGGCTGAGGTTCCCGGCCGCTATCTCCTCCACCAGGTCGGGTCGGTCCCGCTTGAGGCGCGAGACCAGCCGGTCGGCGTTGGTGCTCCCCTTGGAAACTGGTAGTGAATCACCACCAGTTTCTTTCTTGCGACCACGGCCTCCCACCCCTTCCCGTCCATCCGGTCGGACTGACGCTGGAACCCCTCCATCCTCCACCGGACCGGCAAGCTGCTGAGCATGCGCCTTTCTTGCCTGGCGGTAGCTCTTGCCCTTGAGCACGTCCTCGTGGTCGATGCGTCTCCCCCGCCTGCGACTCTGGCGGCATGACCACTCCCGACCTCGACCCCCGCACCCTCTCCCGCCTCGCCGCCGGACACCCCGCCTTCTGGGCGCTCCTCGCCAGCCGCGGCAAGTGGGAGGTGAGCCCGCACCTTCAGCTCCTCGCGGAGAAGCTGCTGGACCTCGCCGCTGGGCGCATTCGCCGCCTGGCGGTGTCCATGCCGCCGAGGCACGGCAAGACCACGTTCGTATCCCAGCACTTCCCCGCCTGGTGGCTGGGCGTCCACCCCGAGCACCGGGTGATGCTCGTCGCCCACCAGCACGAGTTCGCCGCCAGTTGGGCGGGCCGCGTGCGCGACTCGCTGGCCGAGTGGGGCCCCGACGTGTTCGGCGTGACCGCCTCCCCCAAGGCGGCGGCCGCCGCGTGGGACCTCCTCGACGCCGAGAGCGGGCGCCGCACCGGCGGCGGGTGCAACGCCTACGGCACCGGCGCGGGTATCGCTGGCCGTGGCGGTGACCTGATCGTGGTGGACGATCCCCTGCCCGGGCAGGAGGCCGCCAACAGCCCCACCCAGCGCGCGAAGGCTTGGGCATGGTTCCAGGCGGACCTCCTCACCCGCGCCGAGCCGGGGGCCCGCGTGCTGTGCGTGGCGACTCGTTGGCATGAGGACGACGTGATCGGCCGGATCGAAGCGCAGCAGGACGCAGGCGAGGGAGGCGAGCCCTGGACGATCATCAACCTTCCAGCGATTGCCGAGGACGACGACGACCCCCTGGGCCGCGCCCCCGGCGAGGCCCTGTGGCCCGCGCGCTTCCCGGTGGAGGCCCTCGACGTGAAGCGGCGCGAGGTGGGCCCTTGGACGTGGTCGGCCCTCTACCAGGGAAGGCCCGCCCCGGCCGAGGGCGGCTTGTTCAAGCGCGACTGGCTGCGCTACTACCAGCGCCCCGACGAGCGCCACGTCCTGTTCGAGTCGGGCGGAGTGCACCGACGCCTCCCCGTCGACGCCCTGCGGCGGTGGGTGGTGGCGGACCTCGCCGTGAGCACCAAGAGCAGCGCGGACTACACCGTGGCGCAGTGCTGGGGCATGGTCCCGGGCTCGGGCGAGTTGCTCCTCCTCGACCAACTGCGGGCCCGCCTGGAGGGGCCGGACCTCGTGCCCGCCCTGGCCCGCATGGTGGACCGTTGGGGCGCGGGGACGCTGTGGATTGAGAGCGTGGCGTTTCAGCTCTCGATCGTCCAGCACGCCCGCCGGGCTGGCCTCCCCGTGCGCGAGCTGACCGCCGACCGCGACAAGGTGAGCCGGGCCCTCCCCGCCACCGCGGCCATGGAGGGGGGCCGCGTCTACTTCCCCGCCGGCGTGCCGTGGGTGGAGGACCTTGAGGCCGAGCTACTCACCTTCCCGGCGGCACGCCACGATGACCAGGTCGACGCCCTGGCCTACGCCGTCCACGTCGCAGGCGAGGGGCGCATGTCGCCGCCGATCCCGCCAGACTTCCTCGAGATGGTCACAGTGGACGGCGAGGAGGTGGAGCTCACCGGCCACCCTGACTGGCGGGACAAGATGCGCCGAGACGCGGCCGAGGAGTCCGACGACGCCTTCGCGCCGAACATGCCGGACTCGCTCTGGTAGCGAAGGGCGGCCCGAGCAGCACACGTCCGCTACTCGGGCCGCCGCGGTGCCCGCCGGCCGCGGAGTCGTTCTCCGCGTGCGACGGGTCTCGGATCGGAGCGGCAGCATTGGGCGTCCGCAGTGCCCGCCACGGCTCCACCGGCCGCTCCCGCCACCGCGACCCAGCAAGGGAACGGCAGCGCTCGCGACTGCCCACCAGGGAAGCAATCGACGCTGACAGACACGCGCTCTTCGGCCTGTGGGGGTCGCCTGCGAGAATGGGCCCTATCGCCGCACCCAGCACGTGACGCGGCGAGTGAGCTACCCGCTCGCTCGCATGGCTGTCGGGCCGGGTGGTGGTGGTCCTCCGGCCCCGCTCGGCAGCCATGCGGGTGAGCCTGACAGGAGGACCGACATGGAAGTGCAGACCCTCAAGCCTGACGAGTCGTGGGGCGTAGATGACTTGCCCGACGACGACCTGTTCCCCGACTCGCTGGCGGAGCCGACGACCACCACCACGATCGTGATCCCGGGTCCGACCGAGCGGGAGGTTCCGCCTCTCCCGCTGGCGGAGACGACGGCCGAGGTGCGCGAGCAGATCGAGGCCCGCCGCCTGCCGGCCCCGTCGTGGTCCGAGGAGACCCTCGCCGCCTGCGACGCCGAGACGCAGGCCGCGGAGAAGGCGCAGGCGGCCGCCGACCGCCTCCAGGAGGCCATGGCGGACCTCGAGGACGCCCGCGCCCGGTTCACCTCGGCCGCCGCGCAGGAGGCCGCCGACGGCAAGGACAGGCGGAAGGACATGGACCGGGCCCTCGCTGACGAGCGGGTGGCGCGGGAGCGGATCAACGCCCGGGCCGCGCACCTCCAGGCGGCGGTGAAGGACTACGCCAGCGCGCGAGGCCGGACCTACTCCAAGCAGGGCGTCGACAAGCGCGCCTGGGCCCAACACCTCGCGCAGGTCCGGGCCGAGGAGTCGGCCCGCCTGGCCGAGCTGCGGAAGGAGGCCGACCGGCTGGAGGCGCTGCTGCGCACGCTCGGCGGGGACGGCCTGGGCTGGCTCCCGCCGTATGAGGCGTTCGAGGTGTTCGAGCCGATCCACGGCTCGGTCATGGACGAGCGCTGGGCGAAGGAGCTGCTCGACGACGCGAAGAAGATCGCGGGGAAGGTGAAGTCATGAGGTATCGAGTAGGGCTGAAGCCCGAGTGCCCGGTGAAGCGGATCGACGTGGGGGGAGTGACCCTGACCCACGAGGTGCGCGAGGTGGAGCTGCTGCCCCGGAAGGCGGGGGCGCTCCGCCTCGCGTCGGCCGCGAAGTTCGTCCGGGCGGACGAGAGGCTCGTCCGTTACAAGCTGCACGACATCCGCGACCGCCGCGGACGGGTGCGCATGCAGCCGGGGGACGTGCGGGTGTGCGACGTCCTCGTGTTCGAGCCGCTCGAGGAGGAGGTGAAGCGTGGGCTGTGAGCACGTGACGTTCAGCGCTCGGCAGGGGTCGCTCGCCTGCGACGGGAACGGCTGCACCTTCGGGGCGCAGGGCGCTCCCCTCATGCAGCCGCCGCCCGCCCCGGCACCGCCCAGGCCGCAGGGGCCCGCCTTCGGCTCGGCTGAGTGGGTGGAGCAGGTCGGCCAGGGGATCGCGGCGGGGATCCGCGCAGCGCTCTCCCCGCCTGCGCCGCCTCCCCAGCGCCCACCCGCGCCTGACCCCAGCGGGCCGGTGGGTCCGGTGGAGGTGGGTCGCTCCGCCGGCGCCGCCATGTTCGACACACTGGGCGAGGACGATGAGCACAGGGCCGCATGGGTAGCCGCTCGCCAGCAGAGGCTCGCGAAGGCCGCGGAGGCCGCGGACGCGGAGGTGATCGCGTCGTGGAAGCGGGCCCGCGCCCACGGCTCCCGCTCCTCGCTCGCGGACTACTTCGCCGCCCGCGAGCTGGGCGACGACTACTTGGGGCTCAGCGAGGCGCAGCTCGCGGCGCTGCGCAGGCGCAGGACGCCGTGAGCAGCGCGGGACGCAAGACGATGGCAACGGCCAGCCCGGGCGACGTCCTGGACGACGGCGACGTGATCGCCACCTTCGACATGGACTTCGCCGCCCTGGCGCAGATCAGCGTGGCGATCAGCTCGTCGGTGAAGCTCGCGGTGACCAACGGCTCGTCGGTGTTCGAGCTGAACGGCGGCAGCACCTTGACGGCGAACGCGCTGCACAGCGAGACCTTCGCGGCTGCGCCCGGGACCTACGTGGTGAAGCTGAGCGGCGGCGGCGCCACGGTGTTGCACGCAGCGGCCTACGCGCTCAAGGGGTCGGTAGCGTGACCGCTCCCTGGCCCGAGCTGCGCCCCCTCGACGCTGCGGCTTTCGCGGTGGTGGAGCGGCTGCGCCAGCGCTTCGGCGACCTCGGCGCGGCCAGTCGCGCGCTGGGGGTGCGCCCGGACCGCTGGGGCCTCTGGCGCGAGGGGCGGGTGTCCCCCTCGACCCTGGCCCGCCTGCGCCAGGCGGCGATGTTCGAGGGGGCTCCCCCGCGGGCGGCGAAGAAGACGCGCAGGCGGAGGAAGGCGTGAGCCTGGCCGTCGGGGTGTGCCTCGCCGGCTCCGGTGGCCGCGCGCTGCGCCTGGTGGAGCTGGACGGCCGCGCCTTCGGCGAGGCCCTGGAGGACGCGCTGGCCGACCTCGGGCCGTTGTGGCGGCGCCTGGAGGGCAAGTGGGCGCGCGGGCCGCGGGCGGCTGTGCTGTCCTCCGCCTGCGCGGAGGAGTGCCGG
>JAWLGW010000383.1:0-6439 GCA_041690735.1 Planctomycetota bacterium | reverse complement strand
GCCGCGGCTGCAGGTGCTCATGCACCAGCTCAACGCCATGGAGGACATCGTCGAGGAGCGCAGCGTGCTCCTGCGGATCCTGGAGGTGGAGTCCAGCCTGTTCCGGCGCCTGCGGCGAGAGCGGGTGGCGCCGGCGCTGCAGCGGCTGCACGCGGTGGCCGAGGGGCTGTGGGCCGGCGTCCTGGTAGGGCCTGACGCGCGCGAGGGGCCGCCGCCCGATCCGGGCGCGTTCGAGGTGTTCGAGGCCGAGGCGCACGCGCTGCTGGGCGAGGGCGGGCGCGTGCAGGAGCAGGACGTGATCGCCCTCGGCAAGCAGGTGGCCCACCTGCAGCGGATCTGGACCCGCCTCGACGAGCTGCGCCGCTCGCTCGCCTCCGAGCGGACCGAGGCGGTGCGCACGGCCGCGGCGCCGGCGGCGGCGGCGGATGTCCTCGCCGGGGGGGGCGCCGACGAGGAGGAGGCGCCGAGCGACTCCGACGCGGCGGTCGCGACTCCACCTCCACAGGAGGAGGAGCAGCAGCAGGCCGCCCCCGCCGAGGGCTGCGCTGAGGAGCTCGGGGAGGACGCGCCTGACGAGGGCGCCCCACCGGCCGAGCCCGAGACCTGGAGCGTGACGGCGAGCGACGATCCGGCCTGGGCGCCGCGCGAGGCCGAAGAGCGGTAGCGCCGGCGAGCGAGGGAATATCTCTCCCTCGCTTGGCAGGCGCAGGCAGCAGGCGGAGACTGGCGCCGTGACGATCGGCTCTGACGAGAGCTCGAGTGGACGACGGCCGGGCCGCGTCGGCCCCTACCGGCTGGAGCGGGAGCTCGGGCGCGGCTCGTACGGGGTGGTGTTCGAGGCGCGGCGCGAGGGGCTGCTGCGGCCGGTCGCGCTCAAGGTCCTCACCCACCTCCATGACGCCGAGGCGCGCGCCCGGTTCTTGCGCGAGGCCCAGCTCACCTCGGGGCTCGAGCACCCTCACGTCGTGGGCTGCTTCGACGTCGGGCAGGACAGCGGCCGCGGCTGGCTGTACCTGGCCCTGGAGCTCGCGCCCGGGGGGAGCCTCGCCGAGCGGCTGGCCAGGGGGCCGCTCGCGCCCGACGAGGCGGCGACGCTGGTGGCCCAGCTGTGCGGCGCGGTGGCCTACGCGCACGCGCGGGGCGTGCTCCACCGCGACATCAAGCCGGCCAACGTGCTGTTCGACCGGGAGGGGCGGCCGCTCCTGTCCGACTTCGGCCTCGCGACCCACTCCTGGGCGCCGCGCCTCACCGGCAGCCTGGACGCGATCGGCACCCCCGCCTACATGGCGCCCGAGCTGTGGGAGGGGCGGGTGGTCGACCCGCGGGTCGACGTGTACAGCCTGGGAGCGGTGCTGTATCACGCGCTCACGGGCGAGCCGCCGTACGCGGCGGCGACCGTGGACGAGGTCGCGCGGCTGGCGCGGGCGGGGCGGCTCGCCGCGCCCTCGACGCGGCAGCCGGGCGTCTCGCCGGCCCTCGACGCCGTCTGTCGCTGCGCCCTCGCCCGCGACCCCGGCGAGCGCTACCTGTCCGCGGAGCGCCTGGCGGCGGCGCTCCGCGAGGCCGTCGCCGAGCCGGGCTGGGCCCTCGCCCCGGCGGGCCCCCGGCTGCGCCGCGGCGCGGCCCTGGCCGCGGCGGGGGCGGTCGCGGTGCTGCTCCTGGGGGGCGCCGCGGCGATCACTGTCGGCCGGCAGGGCACCAGCGTGCCCGGCGCCGGCGGGACGGCGGCCAACGCAGCGGAGCGCGGCAGGGAGGAGCGGCCCCCGGCGCCGCCGCCGGTCGAGGTGCCGCCGGTCGAGGTGCCGCCGGTCGAGGAGCCGCCGAACGAGGCGGCGCCGCCCCGGCCGAGCGCGGAGCCTGCGACCGAGGTCGCGGAGGCGCGGCCCGCGGCCGTCGATGCCGCGCTGTTGCGCGCCGCGGCGGAGCTGGACGAGTGGGGCTTCGTCGCCGCCGAGCGCGCCCTCGAGCAGGCGCAGGCGGCCGGCGCGGAGGAGGCGGACCTCGCGTCGGCCCGCGCCCGCCTCGCCCGTGAGCGGGCGGAGGAGGAGCGGCTCGCCCGCTCGGTCCTCGATCGCTACGTCCGCGACCTGCGGGGTCGGGAGGCGCTGGAGGAGGCGACGGCGAGCGTGGCGCGCCGACCGGGCTCGGCGGAGCTGCGGCGGGTGGCCGCCCACCTGCTCGCGGTGCACGGACGTTACCGGCAGGCGTCCGAGGCCCTGCGCGAGGCGGCCCGCCGCGACACCGCCGCCGACCGCCGCGCGCGGCTCGCGCGGCAGGCGGAGGCGCTGCGGGGCGTCGCTCCCCCTGTCGGCAGGGAGCCCTCCGTCGAGGAAGACGCGCTGTGGGCGCAGTGGGACCCGCTGGAGGGCGCGCAGTGGCGCCTGGAGGAGGGCGGCGTCGTGCGGGGGCGCGGCGTCGGGCTGGGCGACTTCAGCTTCGCGGGCCTGCTGCGGCGCGACCCGCCCGCGCCCGCGCCGCCCTACACCCTCTCGGTGGAGATCGAGCTCGACACCACCCGGCCGACCGCCTACGGGGGGCTGATCCTGGGGGCGCAGGGCTCGGGCGAGGCGGTGCTGGTGTACGTGCTGTGCGACCGGCAGGCGCTCGAGCGCCAGGCGGGGATCGACCTGGAGCGGGTCCGGGCGCGCCAGGGCGCCTACCCCAAGGCGCTCCGGGTGGCGCGCCTGATCGGCGGCCGGTGGCAGGGGATCCGTCAGCTCGAGGTCGCGTTCCCCGACGTCGGCTGGACCTCCCTCGAGGTCCGGGTCGAGCCGGGGGGGGTGACCCCGGTCGTCGCGGGGCAGGTCCTGGAGCGGGTCGCCGTGCCGGGCCCGCCGGCGGGGCGGGTCGGGATCCACAAGTTCTACGACGACGCCACCGGCTTCCGCCGCTTCCGCCTCGCCGGCCGCTGACCGCCCCCACAGGTTCGCGCGAACCGCTCGGGTGCGCGATCATTGGCGGAGAGGAGGAGGACGTGTGACCTCGGCCGCACGCGCGACGTCCGTTCCCAAGGTGCGCCGCCCCGGCTTTGGCTTCGAGGGCTTGCCGCGGCGGTGGCTGCGCGGTCGCCTGGGAGACAGCCACGTGGCGAACGCGGCCAACCTGCTGTTCCCGGCGGGGGAGCGGTTCTTCGTGCGCAGCGTGCGCCACTACCTCGAGGGGCTCGGCGACGCGACGCTGCGCCGGCGGGTGGCGGCCTTGATCGGTCAGGAGGCGCGGCACGGGCTGGAGCACGAGGAGTTCTTCGCCGCCCTCGAGGCGCAGGGCTACGACCTGGCGGCGTTCTTGCAGCGCTACCAGCGCCTGGCCTACGAGGGGATCGAGCCCCGGACCTCGCCGATCCTGCGCCTGGCGACCACGGCCGCTCTGGAGCACTGCACGGCGGTGCTGGCCACCCTCGCCCTGCGCGACGGGGTGCTCGACGCCGCCGACGTGCGCGCCCGCCGGCTCCTGCTGTGGCACGCCGCGGAGGAGATCGAGCACCGCAGCGTCGCCTTCGACGTGCTGGAGGCGGTGGACCCGCGCTACCGCACCCGGCTGCGGGGCTTCCTCATGGCCCTCCTGGTGCTCCACGGCTTCTGGGTCCTGGGCTTCCTCCACTTGATCCAGCAGGACGTGGCCCGCGAGGGCTGGCCGGTCGTGCGCGAGCTGCTGACCGGCGCGGCCGACTCGAGCGTGCGGCGGCGTCTGCTGCGCGGCGTGCCCCTGCTGCTGCGCTACCTGCGGCGCGACTTCCACCCCGACGACGAGCAGGAGGCGGACGCGCTGGCTCGGGCCTACCTCGCCGAGGCCGAGGAGGGCCGCTGGAGCGAGCGCCCGCGGCGCCCGGACGGGGCGCTGGCCGGGGCGCCGGCGTGAGCGAGGGCTCGCCGCGCCAGCGGGTGCTGATCGTGGGCAGCGGCTTCGCCGGGCTGTGCATGGCGATCAAGCTGCGGCAGGCGGGGATCGACGACTTCACCGTGCTCGAGCAGGCGGACCGCCTCGGCGGCACCTGGCGCGACAACACCTACCCCGGGGCCGCCTGCGACGTGCCGTCGCACCTGTACTCCTTCTCCTTCGCCCCCAACCCCGAGTGGACGCGGGCCTATCCCCCCCAGGAGGAGATCCGGGCCTACATGGAGCGCTGCGCCGACGCCTTCGGGATCCGGCCGCACCTGCGCTTCGGGGCGCGGGTCGTCGCCGCCCGCTTCCACGAGGACGAGGGCCTGTGGCGCGTGCGGATCGAGTCGGGCGAGGAGCTGACGGCGCGGGCGCTCGTCGTGGCCTGCGGCGGCCTCAGCCGCCCGGCGTATCCGAGCATCGCCGGCCTCGACGACTTCACGGGGCCGGCGTTCCACACCAGCCGCTGGCGGCACGACGTCTCGCTGCGCGGGCGGCGGGTGGGTGTGATCGGCACCGGGGCCAGCGCGATCCAGGTGGTGCCGGAGGTCGCGCGCGAGGCGGCGCGGCTGCACGTGTTCCAGCGCACGCCGCCCTGGATCTTGCCCAAGCCCGACCGCGCGATCGGGCCGGTGGAGCGGGCGCTGTACCGGCGCGTGCCGGCGCTGCAGCGGCTGCAGCGGGTGTCGCTGTACTGGCAGCTCGAGGCCCGGGTGGTCCCCTTCGTCCTGTGGCCCCGCGTCATGCAGCTGGCCGAGGGGGGCGCGCGGCGCTTCCTGGCCCGCAGCGTCCCCTCTCCCGAGCTGCGCGCCAAGCTGACGCCTGACTACCGCATGGGCTGCAAGCGGATCTTGATCTCGAACGACTACTACCCCGCGCTCCAGCAGCCCAACGTGGAGCTGGTCACCGACGCGATCGCTCGGGTGACGCCGGGCGGGGTCGTCACCGGCGACGGGCGGGAGCGGGGGTTGGACGCGCTGATCCTGGCCACCGGCTTCAACGCCGCGGACGACGCGGCGCCGTTCGAGGTCCGCGGGCGAGGGGGGCGCCTCCTCGACCAGGCCTGGGCCGACGGCGCCGAGGCGTACCTGGGCACCGTGGTGTCGGGCTTCCCGAACCTGTTCCTGCTGGTGGGCCCCAACACCGGCCTGGGGCACAGCTCGATGATCTTCATGATCGAGTCGCAGGTGCAGTACGTCATGAGCTGCCTGCGGGCGCTGCGGCGGCGCGGGCTGCGGTTCCTCGACGTGCGGGCCGACGTCCAGGCGGGCTTCAACCACCGCTTGCAGCAGCGCCTCGCGCGGACCGTGTGGTCCGCCGGGTGCCTCAGCTGGTACCAGAACCGCGCCGGGAAGAACACCACCCTGTGGCCGGGGTTCACCTGGGTCTTCGCGCTGCGCACGCGCCGCGCCGACCTGCGCGAGTTCGAGGCCGCCCCCGAGCGTCAGGATCGTCCCACGCCAGCGGAGGCGCCGGCGACGGCGTAGGAAGGGCACGTCGGTTGCGGCCTCTCCTCCCACACCAACGGTCTGAGGAGGAGTCATGGCTCAGCAGCACAACCCAGCGAACATCGGGTGGATCTTGGGGGGCCTCGGCCTCGGCGCCGGGATCGGCGCGGGCGCCATGTTCCTGCTCGACCCCAACCAGGGGCGGCGCAGGCGGGCCGTGCTCAAGGACAAGACCGCCCACTCGCTGCGGCGGCAGCGCGACGTCCTCGAGAAGGGGTCGCGAGACCTGTCGCACCGGGTGAGCGGCGCGGTGGAGCAGCTGCGGCGGATCGGCTCCCACGAGCAGGCCGACGACGTGGTGCTGCGCGAGCGGGTGCGGGCCCGGCTGGGGCGCTACGCCTCACACCCCAGCGCGATCGAGGTGCACGTCAGCGACGGGTGTGTCCTGCTCTCCGGGCCGGTGCTCGCCCACGAGGCGCGGTCGATCGTGCGCCAGACTCGGCGCGTCCCCGGCGTCCGCGAGGTCGAGGACCGCCTGGAGCGCCACTCGAGTCCCGAGGGGATCTCGGCGCTGCAGGGGCGGGGCCGCCTGCCCAGCCGGCTGTGGCAGCGTGAGGTGTGGCCGCCTTCGCTGCGGCTGCTGGCGCTGGGGTCGGGGGCGGGCCTGGGCGCCTTCGGCCTTCTCCGGGGCGGAGCGGCGGGGCTCGTCACGGGCCTCGCCGGCGGCGCGCTGCTGGTGCGCAGCCTGACGAACCTGCCCACCCGCAAGCTGATCGGCGTCGGCGCGGGGCCGCGGTCGATCGACGTCAAGAAGTCGCTGTTCGTCGACGCGCCGGTGGAGGAGGTGTACGACTTCCTGACCCAGGTCGAGAACTTCCCCAGCTTCATGGAGCACGTGATCGACGTCGAGGTCGACGAGGACGACGAGCGCCGCTCGCGCTGGACCATCGAGGGCCCGGGCGGGAGCTCGACCCGGGTCGACGCCGAGGTGCGTTGGGCGCTGCGGCTGCGCGCGCCGGCCCGCGAGCGGGCGGTGGTGCGCTGGCCCGACGCGCTGCCGCAGTACGACGTCGGCCACCGTGCCCGCGTCGACCGGCTCGGCTTCGCGCTCG
>JAWLGW010000382.1:0-6441 GCA_041690735.1 Planctomycetota bacterium | reverse complement strand
GCTGCGCCCTGCGCCCCCTCGCCCCGGATCAGCTCCATGAAGATGTCCTCGAGGCTGCTCTGGGGCCTCAGCTCGCGGATCGACGCCTCCTGCTCGCGGAGGAAGTCGACCACCCAGTCGACCTCCTCCGCCCGCTCCAGCGTGACCGTCAGCTCGGCCCCGTCGGCGCTCACGGCGACGGCGAGGCCGCCGATCGTGTCGACGAGCGCCCGGTCGAGGGGCTCGGCCAGCCGGACGCGGTACACGGCGCGGCGCGAGGACTGCAGCGCTTCGCGGGTCCCCTCGGCGAGGACCTGCCCCGCCTGGAGGATCACGACCCGGTCGCACACCGCCTCCACCTCCGCGAGGAGGTGGCTGTTGAGGAGGACCGCGCGCCCCTCGGCCCGCAGGTCGAGGAGGAGCTCCCGCACCGCCTTGCGGCCCACCGGGTCGAGGCCGTCGGTCGGCTCGTCGAACAGCGCGACCTTGGGGTCGCCCATGAGGCTCACCGCCACGCCCAGCCGCGCCCGCTCCCCCTTGGAGTAGGTGGCGACCCGCCGGCGGTACACGGCGTCGGTGAGGCCGACTCGATCGAGCAGCTGAGCGGTCCGAGCCCGCCGCTCCGCCCGGGGCAGGCCCAGCATGCGCCCCTCGAGGTCGAGGACCTCGGCCGCGGTGCGGTAGGCGGGGTACGCCGGCCGCTCGGGCATGTAGCCCAGGGCGGCCCGGGCGCGGGAGCGACGGGCATCTTCGCCCAGGAGCAGGGCCTGCCCCCCGTCGGGCCGAACCAGCCCGGCCAGACACTTGATCGCCGTCGACTTGCCGGCGCCGTTGGGGCCCAGCAGGCCCACCACCTCGCCGGGTCGACCCGAGAGGCTCACGCCGCGCAGCGCCTCCACGCGCCGCCCGTAGCGCTTCGAGACCCCCCGCAGCTCGAACGCCGTCCCCGCCCCCATGGCCGCACCTTATAGCAGGGGATCGGTCCTGCGGCGCGCTGGAGGTTTCCGCCGGGCCCGCCTGCTCCGTAGCTCGAGTGGGACGCTGCCGCGAAGCGATCCCCTGGCCGCGCGACGAGCTCGAACACGGAACATAAACAGAGAACAGAGAATGAGAACAGGGAATGGCTCCGCTGGGCCACCGCACCTCCGAAACCGGCCGAGGCGCCGTTGCCTGCTCCTGTTGACGCTCCCTGTTGACGTTCCGTGTCTTGCGACCCCCGGGAGGCGCCCCTCCCCAGCCGCGGCACCCTCCCCCAGCCGCGCCTCGACCCACACGTCGACCGACCGTCATGTACCCTGGCGCAGCCATGGGCGCCACCGCCTCCCTCCCTTCGCTGCTGGACCCGCTGATCTGGACGTGGTTGTGCTTCCTCGGCGCCTGCGTGGGGAGCTACCTCAACGTCTGCATCTTCCGGATCCCGCGCCGCTGCTTGTCGGTGTTCCGCCCTGCCCGCTCGTTCTGCCCCCGCTGCCGCTACGCCATCCCCTGGCACCACAACCTCCCGGTGGTCTCCTGGCTGGCCCTGCGGGGCCGCTGCGGCAGCTGCGCGCAGCCGATCTCGGCGCGCTACCCGCTGGTGGAGGGCGCCACGGCGGCGGCGTTCGGCTGGCTGGCGGCGCGCGACCTGTGGGGCCGCCTCGACGAGCCCCTGGCGTGGGCCCTGTTCGGCGTCCACGCCGCCTTCGTGTGCACCCTGCTGGTGTGCACGCTGATCGACCTCGACCTCAAGATCCTGCCGGACGAGCTCACGATCCCGGGGATCCTGCTGGCCCCGCTGGCGGCGCTGGCCCTCCCCGACCTGCTGGCGGGCGGCCCGCCCGATCTCCTGGGGGCGGTCCGCGCGGCGGCGCTGGGCCTGGAGTCTCCCCTCGCCTGGTGGGGCCTGGAGGGGATCCTGCCCCCGCTGGAGCGCGCCGCGACCGCCCTGGCGGAGCACCCCCGGGCGGCCTGGCACTTGAGCGGCCTGGCGGGCGGCCTGCTCGGGGCGGGGGCGGGGGCGGGCTTCGTGTGGGCGATCGGGGTGGTGTTCTCCCGCCTCCTGGGCCGCGACAGCATGGGCTTCGGCGACGTGAAGTACATGGGCTTCATCGGCGGCCTGGTGGGGGCGCAGGGGGTGGTGCTGACCCTGGTCGTGGCCTGCCTCGCGGGCTCCGTGGGGGGGCTGGTCTACATGGCGGCCACCGGGCGAGAGCAGGTCACCGGGCGGGAGCTGGCCGCGGCGCGCTCGCCGCTGAAGCGCCTCGCCCTGTGGATGGCGGGCGCCCGGCGCGCCGCGGCGCCGGAGGAAGAGGTGCGCCCCCGCTCGGCCTTGCTCACGCGGCTGGCGACCGGGGACGGGGCCGTGCCGTTCGGACCCTTCCTCTCCCTGGGCGCGCTGCTGGCGGCCTTCTGGCCGCAGGTCGTCCTGGGCAGCCTCCGGCCGGGCCCCTGAGGGCGACCCACCGGCAAGTCGAGGCCGCAGGCGGGATCGGGGGGCGGTGGCGCGCCCCCGTCCGGCGAGGTAAAAGAAGCCTGGGCACCGCAGGAAGTTGCGGGCGTACGCTCAGGCCGGGCGGGAGAGTCGGTTCAGCATGATCAGCGTCGAAGAACTCCTTCAGCAGCTCGTCGAGCGCGGCGGCTCCGACCTCCACATCACGGCCGGCGCGCCGCCCAAGATCCGCGTCGACGGCAAGCTGATCTCGACCGAGCACGCGGTGCTCGACCCCGAGACGACCCAGAAGCTCGTGTACTCGATCCTCGACAACACGCAGATCGCGCGGTTCGAGAAGGACCTCGAGCTCGACATGTCGTTCGGTATCGGCGGCCTGGGCCGGTTCCGCACCAACGTCTTCATGCAGCGCGGCGCGGTCGGCGCGGTGCTCCGGGTCATCCCCTACGAGATCAAGAGCTTCCGCGACCTGGGCCTGCCCGAGGACCTGTGCGCGCAGATCGCCGGCACGCCCAAGGGGCTGGTGCTCGTCACCGGCGCCACCGGGTCGGGCAAGTCGACGAGCCTCGCGGCGATGATCGACTACGTCAACCGGACGCGGAACGAGCACATCATCACGATCGAGGACCCGATCGAGTTCGTGCACAAGAACAAGTGCTGCCTGGTGAACCAGCGCGAGATCGGCAGCGACACGCACGGCTTCAAGGAGTCGCTGCGGGCCGTGCTCCGTCAGGACCCCGACGTGGTCCTGGTCGGTGAGATGCGCGACATGGAGACGATCGAGGCCGCGCTCACCCTGGCCGAGACGGGCCACCTCACCTTCGGCACCCTGCACACCTCGGACTGCGTGCAGACGATCAACCGTATCGTGGACGTGTTCCCCGCCTACCAGCAGCAGCAGATCCGGACGGTGCTGTCGTTCGTGCTGGCGGCGGTGTTCTGCCAGCAGCTCCTGCCGCGGGCCGACGGCCGCGGCCGCGCCCTGTGCGCCGAGATCATGGTGGCCAACAGCGCGGTGAAGGCCCTGATCCGCGACGACAAGGCGCACCAGATCTACAGCATCATCCAGACGGGCGGCAAGTACGGCATGAAGACCATGAACCAGTCCCTGGTCGACCTGGTCGTCAAGCGCCTGGTCTCGTACGACGACGCCTTCGAGCGCTCGACCGACCCCGAGGACTTCATGCGGACGATCCAGAACAGCGGCGCCACCATCCCCGGCAAGAAGCCGGGCGCGCCCGGGGCGCGGGGGCAGCGCGGTCGGTAGGGGCGTTTCCCAGGGACCTTCGGACCGAATCAGGGCTGCGCCGAGCTCAGGGCGGGCGGCGCGCGTGAGCAGCGGAAGGCGAACCAATGGCTGAGGAGAAAGCGGTAGCGACGGGCGGACGGCCAGCGGAGCCTTCGGCCTGGGAGGCGTTCGTCAGCGGCAAGGTCGGCGCCAAGCAGGCCAAGGTCAAGCTGAACGAGATGGTGATCTTCACCCGTCAGCTGTCGACCATGATCGCCGCCGGTATCCCGCTGCTCGAGTGCTTGGAGATCCTCGCCGAGCAGATGGAGAACCCGGGCTTCAAGGCCGTGCTGGAGAACGTCGTCGCCGACGTGCGCGGCGGAACCGACCTGTCCACCGCCCTCGCCAAGCACGGTCACGTGTTCGAGGACATCTACGTCAACATGGTCCGGGCCGGCGAGGTCTCCGGTCAGATCGACGAGATCCTCATCCGCCTGGCGGAGTACCAGGAGGCGACGGCCAAGCTGCGCTCGCAGATCGTCAGCGCCATGACCTACCCGGTCATCTCGCTGGCGCTGATCTTCTGCATCGTCATGTTCCTGCTCCTGGTGATCATTCCCAAGTTCAAGGAGATCTTCAAGAGCATGGGCGTCAAGCTGCCCTTGCTCACGCAGGTCCTCCTGGACGTGTCCGACTTCCTGCTCGCCAACTGGATGTTCTGGATGCCGACAGCGGTGGTCCTCGTGATGGCCCTCAAGGCCTACTCGAAGACCACGCTCGGGAAACGACAGTTCCACTGGCTGTTCTTGAGCATGCCGATCTTCGGGCCGCTGTTCAAGAAGGTGGCCATCTCCCGCTTCGCCCGCACCTTCGCCACCCTGATCCAGTCCGGCGTGCCGATCCTGGGGGCCCTCGAGATCGTGGCATCGACGGCCGGCAACGTGCACATCGAGGAGCTGGTGCTGGCCGCCTCCGAGAGCGTGCGTCAGGGCGACACCCTCGCCACGCCGTTGGCGACCAAACCCAAGCTGTTCCCGCCGATGGTGACGCGCATGATCGCGATCGGCGAGAAGTCGGGCGCCCTGGAGTCCCTGCTGCTCAAGATCGCCGAGTTCTACGACCAGCAGGTGGAGACCGCGGTCGAGCAGCTCACCTCGCTCATCGAGCCCCTCATGATCTGCGTCATGGGTGTGGTGGTGGGCGGCATGGTGCTCGCGATCTTCCTGCCGATCTTCGAGCTCCAGAAGAGCCTGCAGCAGTAGACGCCCGAGAGCCGCAGCGCCGCGAGGGCCCGAGCGCGCCGAGGACCACCTTCCTCGAGGCGTATCGGGCCCAGTTCGCCGAGCAGGTGAAGTGGTTCATGGTGGCCCGCGTGGCCATCATGCTCGCCTGCCTGGTCACCCTCCTGGTGTACGAGGAGGGCACCCCCGAGATCTTCGCCAGCGCCTACGTGACGCTGATCGTGGGGCTGGCCGTGGCCTCGGCGCAGCTCGCCTGGCTGCGCCGCACCGAGGACCTCGAGGGGCTGGTCGCCAGCGCGGTGGCCGTGGACGTCCTGCTGGAGACGCTGCTCGCCTACTTCACGGGCGGCGTCTACAACCTCGGCTTCGCCTTCCTGTACTTCGCCTCGATCCTGGCCGCGGTGCTGCTGATCTCGGACGCCGCCGGGAAGGTGGTCGCCTCGGCCGCCACCCTGGCGCTGGCGCTGATCGCCCTCGTGTACGGGTTGACCGTCAAGGGCGGCGGCATTCACCCCCCGCTGGTCCACCCCGAGATCTACCTGCTGGGCGACCTGCGCTGGGGGCGCGCCGTCGCCAACCTGATCGGCGCCTCCTTCGGCTTCTACGCCGTGGCGGTCCTGACGGCGCGCCTGCCGTCACGCCTCGGCCAGACCACCATCGTCTACGAGGAGCTCCTCGAGCGCATGGTGGAGGGGGTGGTGGCCATCGACCGGCGAGGCCGAATCCTGCTGGCGAACGCCGAGGCGAGGCGGCTCCTCAACTGGGGCCACCCGATCAGCGAGCTCATCGGACGCCGCTTCAGCGACGCGCTGCGCCGGACCGAGGACCAGCAGGTGCTCGAGGTGCTGAGCCGGGGCGTGGACGCCCTGGTGGAGCTCGACCTCGAGCTGCGCGGGCGAGGGCGGACGCCCGTCGAGGCGCGCACCACGGTGCTCCTCGACGGACGAGGCCGCGTGCGGGGCGTGGTCGGCATCTTCCGCGACCTGACCCAGCGCCGTCAGCTCGAGGCCATGGAGGCGCGCCTGGCGCGGCTGGCCGACACCGAGGCCATGGCGCTGGGGATCGCCCACGAGATCCGCAACCCGCTGGGGTCGATCCGCGGGGCGATCCAGGAGCTGACCTCGCGCGAGCTCACCGACGTCGGCGACCGGCGCCTGGCGCAGATCGTACGCGACGAGTCCTCCCGGCTCGACCGGATCCTGCAGGAGTTCCTCGACTTCGCCCGCATGCGGCCCCCGGTGCGGCAGCGCCTCGACCTGTGGCAGCTGATCTCCGACACCGCGGAGCTGCTGCGCCACCGACCCGACGTGGGTGAGGCCACGATCGAGCTGCCGCCGCGTCAGGAGGTCACCGTGCTCGCCGACCCCGATCAGCTGCGGCAGGCGCTGCTGAACGTCGGCGCGAACGCGCTGGAGGCCATGGGCGGACGGGGCACCCTGCGGTTCGGGCTCCAGCGGACCCGGCTGCCCCAGCGGCGCCGGCGCGGCGCCACCTCGGACCTGGAGGAGGTGCGCGGGGTGGCGATCGACATCGAGAACGACGGGCCACCCATGGACCTCGACGCG
>JAWLGW010000381.1:0-6443 GCA_041690735.1 Planctomycetota bacterium | reverse complement strand
GCAGCCATTCGCGAACGGAGCATGACCTGCATTGTAGACCTCCGCGCCGTCCGGCGCGCCGTCCCCCGAATGCGTTGGCCAGGCCGCAGCGCGGCCTTAGAATCCCCCCCCGCAAGGAGCCGCACATGAGCGATTCGCATTCGTCGCCCCTCCCCGCCTCCCGCAAGGTGACCGAGGGGGACCTCGAGGTCCCGTTCCGGGAGATCACCCTCACCGGCGGCGAGCCGGCCTTCCGGACCTACGACACCACGGGGCCCCAGGGCTGCGACCCCGAGCGCGGGCTGCCCCACCGGCGGGCCGAGTGGATCGCCCGGCGCGAGGCGCGGGGGGACACCAACCACTCGCAGATGCACTACGCGCGGCGGGGTGAGATCACCGAGGAGATGCGGTTCGTCGCGATCCGGGAGAACGTGACCCCCGAGCTCGTTCGGGACGAGGTGGCCCGGGGCCGGGCGATCATTCCCTCCAACAAGAAGCACCCCGAGCTGGAGCCGATGATCATCGGCCGCAACTTCCTGGTGAAGATCAACGCCAACATCGGGAACTCGGCGGTCACCTCGTCGATCGCCGAGGAGGTGGAGAAGCTGACCTGGGCGGTCAAGTGGGGCGCCGACACGGTCATGGACCTCTCGACCGGCCCCGACATCCACGAGACCCGCGAGTGGATCCTGCGCAACTCGCCGGTGCCGGTGGGCACGGTCCCGATCTACCAGGCCCTCGAGAAGGTGAAGGGGCGCCCCGAGAAGCTGTGCCTGTCCGCGTTCCTCGACACGATCGAGGAGCAGTGCGAGCAGGGCGTCGACTACTTCACGATCCACGCCGGCGTGCTGCTGCGCTACGTGCCGCTCACCGCCAACCGCCTCACCGGGATCGTCAGCCGGGGCGGGTCGATCATGGCCAAGTGGTGCCTGGCCCACCACGAGGAGAGCTTCCTGTACACCGGCTTCGACGAGATCTGTGAGGTCATGAAGCGGTACGGGGTGTCGTTCTCCCTGGGCGACGGGCTGCGGCCGGGCTCGATCAAGGACGCCAACGACGCGGCGCAGTTCGCCGAGCTCGAGACCCTGGGCGAGCTGACCCAGCGCGCCTGGGAGCACGACCTGCAGGTCATGATCGAGGGGCCGGGCCACGTGCCCATGCACCTGATCAAGGAGAACGTGGACAAGCAGCTCGAGCTGTGCCGCGAGGCGCCCTTCTACACCCTCGGCCCCCTCACCACCGACATCGCGCCGGGCTACGACCACATCACCTCGGCGATCGGGGCGGCCATGATCGGCGGCTACGGCACGGCCATGCTGTGCTACGTGACCCCCAAGGAGCACCTGGGCCTGCCCAACAAGGAGGACGTGCGCCAGGGGGTGATCGCCTACAAGATCGCCGCCCACGCGGCCGACCTCATGAAGGGGCACCCGGGGGCGCAGGCGCGCGACGACGCCCTCTCCAAGGCGCGGTTCGAGTTCCGCTGGCAGGACCAGTTCAACCTGGCCCTCGACCCCGAGCGGGCGCGGGAGTACCACGACGAGACCCTGCCGGCCGACGGCGCCAAGGTGGCGCACTTCTGCTCCATGTGCGGCCCCGCCTTCTGCTCCATGAAGATCACCCAGGAGGTGCGTGAGCTGGCGGACGCGCAGGGGATCGAGGCCGAGGAGGCGCTGGCGCGGGGCATGGCGGAGAAGGCGGACGAGTTCCGGGCGGCCGGCGGCGAGGTGTACGTGCCGGCCACCGGCCCGCGGGGCGCGCCGCTGCCCCAAGCCGGGCGGTAAGCGGACTTCGCCTTGGGCGGACCCGCCCCCGGGCCTGTTGATGGCGTCGCGGTCGAGCTGTGCCTGGCCGCCTCCCTCGACGGGAAGATCACCTCGGCCGCCCGGGAGCCGGTGACCTTCACCAGCCGCGCCGACCGGCGCCGCCTGCACGTTCTGCGGGACGCCGCGGACGCCCTGCTGTTGGGAGCGGCGACGGTGCGGGCCGAGGATCCGCCCCTGCTGCCGGGCGACGAGCGCCGGGCGGCGCGGCGAGCGGCAGGGCGGCGACCCGCGCCGGTGCGGGCGGTGGTCAGCCGCAGCCTGGACCTGCCGCTGGGGCGCGCGCTGCGCGTCGACGCCGAGTCTCCGGTGGTGGTGGTGGCGCCGCGAGGCGCGCCGGACGAGGCGGCGGAGCGCCTGCGGCAAGCGGGGCACGAGGTGGTGCTCCTGCCGGCCGAGCGCCTGCTGCCTGCGGCCCTGGAGCACTTGCGCGATCGTCACGGCGTCCGCGACGTGCTGTGCGAAGGCGGCGGCGCCCTCAACGCCGACGTCCTGGCCGCGGGCCTGGCCCGCCGGCTGCACCTGACCCTGTGCCCCCTCCTGATCGGCGGCGCCCACGCGCCCACGCCCGTGGACGGCGACGGCTTCACCCTGCAGGACGCCCCCCGGGCCCGCCTGGAGCGGTGCGAGCAGGTGGGGGAGGAGGTGTTCTTGACCTACGCGCTGGAGGGGGGCGAGTCCTCCCCCGGGACCGGCGGGTAGCGAAGTGCTACCCTCGAGCCAGTGAGCCAACCGGTCAAGCTCTCGGACGACCTCGTGCTCGACGCTCGGCTCACAGCCGAGCTCGTGCATCGCTCGTGACCCGACGCTTCGAGCCGGTCGAGTGATCGAGGAGTCCCTGCTGGAGTAGCCCCATGGAAGACACCGAGCTCACCTGCGCCGCCTGCGGCGGCACCTTCTTGTTCAGCGCCAGCGAGCAGGCGTACTACGCCGAGCGCGGCTTTCAGCTCCCCAAGCGGTGCCGCGCCTGCCGGCAGAGCGGCCGGCGCAAGGCCGGCGGCGGCGGCGGCGCCGGCGCCGGCGGGGCGCGGCGGGGGGGGCGGGCGAGCAGCGGGTCGCTCCCGCGCCAGCGCGACCTGGTGACCCGCCGGGCCTATCCGGTGACCTGCCGCGACTGCGGCGAGGGGCTCAAGGTCCCCTTCCCGCCCCGCGACACGGCGATCCGCTGCCGGCCCTGCTTCGCCAAGCAGTACGCCGGCTGAACAGCCTCAGACCGGAGCAGGGCGCCGCGCGCAGGCGGCGTACTCGCTCGGGTCGTGGGCGCTGATCACGCGCACCTCGTCGCGGTGGCTACGGAGCAGCTCGCGCAGCCGGGCCTGGTTGCGCAGCCGCGCCACGTCGTCGAGCGACAGGAGCCGCTGGAAGGCGGCCAGGCCCGGCGTGCACCACGGCTCGACCGGGTCGACCTCGCGGCTGAAGAAGTAGGCGTCGCCTGCGTGGAGCAGCCACCCGTCGGGGGTGTCGACCGCCACGCCGCAGTGCCCGCGGGTGTGGCCGCGCAGGGGGATCAGCAGCACCTCGGGGGGCAGGCCCTGGATCGCCGCCACCCGCTCGAAGCCGAACCACCGCTCGCCGTCGGGCCGGTGGAGCGTCCAGCGCGGCCGGTGCGACCAGGTGACGGGCAGGTAGCGGTTGCGCTCGTTGAGGGTGCGGCGGGCCATGGCGGCCTCGTACTCGTCGAGGAGCACGTGGACCTGCGCCCGGGGGAAGTCGCCGATCCCGCCGGCGTGGTCGAAGTCGAGGTGGGTCAGGACCACGTGGCGCACGTCGTCGGCCGAGAAGCCGAGCCGCGCCAGCTGCCGGACCGCCGGCTCCTGTGGATCGAGCCGGGCGCCCAGCAGCCGCAGCCGGCGCCGGTGCCCGCGGCCGCGCCGATCCAGGTCCGCCTCGCCCAGGCCGGTGTCGACCAGCACCAGGCCGTCGGAGCTCTCGATCAGCAGGCAGTGGCACACCATGCGGGCCCGTGAGCACAGGGGCCCCTCGCCGTTGACGAAGCGGCCGCCCAGCGGCTCGAGGGTCCCGCAGTTGAGGTGGTGGACACGCATGAGGGGACTATAGCCGGTGGGCCCGCGGAGGGGGCGCGGTTGCCAGGGGTCGGGCGCGCCGTTAGCGTCCCCTCGCCCCGGCGCGCCGCTCCAGGCGCTCGGCGGCGAAGGAGGCTCCCCTGACCAGCGTCGTGACCGACCACTACGAGAACGTGCTCGCCCGCCACTACTCGGAGCTGGCCGGAGACTTCGAGGCCGCCTGCCAGCGTCAGTGGGCGCTGCTGGAGCGCGTCGGGGCGCTGCCGGCCGCCGGGGCTCCGATCCTCGACCTGGGCTGCGGAGCGGGGCTGCAGAGCGTGCCGCTGGCGCGGGCGGGCTATCCCGTCACCGCCGTCGACCTCAGCCCCACGCTGCTGTCGGAGCTCGGTCGGCGGGCGGCCGGGCTGCCGGTGACGCCGGTCCAGGCCGAGATGGTCGCCTTCGCCCGCCAGGCGGAGGCCGCCTACGCCCTGGCGCTGTGCATGGGGGACACCTTGTTGCACCTGCCCTCGCGGGAGGAGGTGCGGGCGCTGTTCGCCGCGGTGGCAGGCCGGCTCGAGCCGGAGGGGGCCTTCGTCGTCACCTTCCGCGACCTGACGGTGGCGCGGACCGGGCTCGACCGCTTCCTGAGGCTGGTGGCCAAGCCCGACCTGCTCATGCGCTGCTTCCTCGAGTACCACGACGACCACGTGATGGTCCACGACCTGATCGACGAGCGCGGCGAGGCCGGGCGGTGGAGCGAGCGGCGGGGGGCGTACCCGAAGCTGCGGCTGTCCGCGGGGTGGGTCCGCGAGGTGCTCGCGGCCGCCGGGTTCGAGGGCGTGGAGGCCGACGAGCAGGCGGGCCTGTGGACGGTGGTCGGGCGGAAGGTCTAACTGCTAACCGCTCGTGCCCGGATCAAGCCGAGCAGCAGCGCAGCGAGCCGGGCGGGAGAGAAGACGACGCCGAGTCGTGCCCCCTCACTTAGGCCGGGGCCGCCCGGCGGTGTGGCCGCGGGAGGCGCGGCTCGGCTACCCTGAGGCCGTGACGACCGACCCGGGGAGTCAGTCCTCGATCGCCTATGGGCGAGGGGTTCTCGAGCTGGGGCTCGCCCCCGCAGAGACCGTCCGCGCGCTGGGGCATCACTGCCTGCAGCAGGGGCGGGATCTGCGCTCCGAGCTGCTCTCCCGGGGCGTGATCGGTCCCGCTCAGGACGCGCAGGTGCTCGCGCTCCTGCGCGGCCGCACGGCCGCCGATCGGGACCGGCCGCCCGCGCGCCCCGCCAGCGGCGACAGTCGGGGCGACACTCGCAGCGCCTCGTCGTTGCTGCCCAGGAACGACCTGCCGCAGCCGGGCGAGCTGTTCGCCGGCTGTCGGATCCAGCACGAGATCGCCCGCGGCGGCATGGGGGCCGTGTTCGCTGCGCAGGGGCCCGACGGCGCGCCGGTGGCGGTCAAGGTGGTGCTGGGGGACCTGTCGCAGAAGGCGCGGCGGGAGCGCTTCCTGCGCGAGGCGGAGATCGGCGAGAACCTGCGCCACCCCGGCATCGTGCGCCTGTTCGCGCACGGCGAGGAGCGGGGGCTGGCCTACATGGTCATGGAGCTGCTCGACGGGGCCCGGCCCCTCGACGAGTGGCTGGCCGACCAGCAGGTGCCGATCCCGCAGCGGCTGCAGCTCATGGTGGAGGTGTGCCAGGCCGTCGGCGCGGCGCACCAGGCCGGGATCGTGCACCGCGACCTCAAGCCCGACAACGTGCTGGTGACCCGCGACGGTCAGGTCAAGGTGGTCGACTTCGGCCTGGCCCGGCAGGTCGACCGGGAGCGCCTCACCCAGAGCGGCGCGGTCATGGGGACCCTGCACTACATGGCGCCCGAGCAGGTGCAGGGGCGCACGGCCCACGCCGACGCGCGGTGCGACGTGTTCGCCCTGGGCGTCATGATCTACGAGCTGGTGACCGGCGAGCGCCCCTTCACGGGCGACACCGGCGTCGAGATCATGCGGCACATCATCGAGACCGACCCGCCGCCCCTCTCCAGTCAGGTGACCGAGGAGCTGCCGGACGGGCTGCAGGCGGCGCTCAGCATGGCCATGGCCAAGGCGCCCGAGGACCGCTACCCCGACGCCGAGGCGCTGGCCCGCGACCTGGTGTCGGTCGGCTCGGGCTCGGGCGTCTCGGCGGCGGCGCTGCGGCTGCAGCGCCGCGGGCGCGGCAAGAAGGTGGGCGTGGCGGCGGCCGCGCTGGCGCTCCTGGTGGCCCTGGTCGCCTGGCTCGTCCTGCGGGGGCCCGCGCCCCCCGACGCCGCCGAGCTGGAGGCGCGGGCCCAGGCCCTCGGCGACTCGGCCTGGAGCCTGCTGGGGCAGGAGCGGCCGCTGCTCGGTGACGCCGAGGCGGTCGAGGCCTTGCGGCGGGAGGCGGCGCAGCTGGCCGCCGACCGCGCCCGGGCGGAGGCCGCGGGGGTGATCGTGCCGGCGGGAGAGCTGGCGCGCGCGGCCGATCGGGCGGCGGCGGCGAGCGGCTTGCTGGCGCTGGCGCGCGGCGACCTCGCCGCCGCCCGGGCCGCCGCCGAAGAGCTCAGCGGGGACGGGCCCGCCGCCAGCGCGCTCACCGGCGCGATCGCCGCGGTCGACACCGACGCCG
>JAWLGW010000380.1:929-6445 GCA_041690735.1 Planctomycetota bacterium | reverse complement strand
ATCTCCTCGTCGAACGTGGTCAGCCCCACCGTGTCCCGCTGGCGCAGGATCAGGTACGCCAGCGAGGCGGCGATGATGCAGCCGTAGCGGAGCTTGCTCGGCAGCTCCGGGTCCGACTGGTAGCGCATGGACTCCGAGCCGTCGACCAGCAGGTGGGCGGTGAGGTTGGTCTCCTCCTCGTACTGCTTGATGTAGTAGCGGTCCGAGCGGCCGTAGACCTTCCAGTCGATGTGCTTGATGTCGTCGCCGGGGACGTACTCCCGGTGCTCGGCGAACTCGACCGAGAACCCGTGGTAGGGGCTGCGGTGCAGCCCCGTCACGAACCCCTCGACCACCCCCCGCGCGATGATGTCGAGGCGCGAGATCTTGCTGAGGGTCTTGGGGTCGAGGAAGGCCTTGCTGGCCGGGGTCGTCGCCATCAGGCAGTCGCCGCCACCGCGCTGGCCTCGACGTGCTCGAGCAGCCGATCGATGATCTTGTCGGTGGTGATCCCCTCGGCCTCGGCGTTGAAGTTGGTGATCAGGCGGTGGCGCAGCACGGGGTGCGCCACGCCGGCGATGTCCTCGACCGCCACGTGGTGACGCCCGTGCAGCAGCGCCCGCGCCTTGCCGCCCAGGATCAGGTACTGACAGGCGCGGGGGCCGGCGCCCCAGGCCAGCCACTCCTTGACGAAGTCGGGGGCCTCGGGGGTGCGGATGCGCGTGGCGCGGGTCAGCCGCATGGCGTAGCGGGTGACGTGCTCGGAGATCGGCACCTTGCGCACGATCTCCTGCAGCTTGGTGATCTCCTCGCCGGTGAGCAGCGGCTCGATCGTGTGCTTGTCGGCGCTGGTGGTGCGCCGCATGATCTCCATCTCCTCGTCCTCGCTGGGGTAGTCGACGAGGATGTTGAACATGAACCGGTCGAGCTGCGCCTCGGGCAGGGGGTAGGTCCCCTCCTGCTCGATCGGGTTCTGGGTGGCGAGCACGAAGAACGGCTCCTCGAGGGCGTGCCGCTTGCCGCCGGCCGTCACCTGGTGCTCCTGCATGGCCTCGAGCAGCGCCGCCTGGGTCTTGGGCGGGGTGCGGTTGATCTCGTCGGCCAGGATGATGCTGGCGAAGATCGGGCCCTTGAGGAACTGGAACCGGCGCTCGCCGGTCGACTTGTCCTCCTGGATCACCTCGGTGCCGGTGATGTCCGACGGCATGAGGTCGGGCGTGAACTGGATGCGGCTGAAGGAGAGCGAGAGGGTCTTCGCCAGCGTGGAGATCATGAGCGTCTTGGCCAGGCCGGGGACGCCGATCAGCAGGCAGTGCCCGCGGGCGAAGATGCACAGGAGGAGCTCCTCGAGCACGTCCTCCTGCCCCACGATGATCTTGCCCATCTCCTCGCGGATCTGCGCGTAGCTCGCCTTGAGCTTGTCCACCGCGGCCAGGTCGGCCTCGTTCATGGCCTTGGCTTCGTCGCCCATCGAGACCTCTTCTTCCTCTTCCGTGGTCGCTTACGCCTGCGGGAACGTCAAGCGCTCGCCGGATCTACGTCGCCCGACCCGCGTCGCGGGGGCGCGAGTCTACCCCCGCGCGGATGGTTCGTAAAGTAAAGCAAACGGGCGACGGCCCGCAGGTGGCCCGCTCCCCGACATTCGCCAATCGTTCGGGACACGCGCGGCACGCTCGACGAGCGCCTCGAGCTCACTCACGTCGACGTGCTGGGCCGAGGTCTGCTCTTCGCGTCAGTGCTTGAACACCCAGGTCCATAGCTGCCCGTAGTTGTTTCCCAGCAGGGCCCAGGTGCCGTCGGGGGACAGGGCGAAGGCGCCCGCGAGGTAGGTGCGGGCCCGCTCGAGCTCGATCAAGCGGACGCCGTCGCCGTCCTCGTGAATGCGCCACAGCCGGCCACCCGGGCCGGCGGAGACCAGCGTCCCGTCGGGCCGGAACGCCACGTGTTTGAGATACCCCTTCCCGCCGTGCACCTGGCGGTCGACCACCAGCTCGACCTCGGGTCGCTCGGGGCCGAACCGGATCCGCCACAGCCGGAGGGTGTCGTCCTTGCCGTCCGCGGCCAGCCACCGGCCCCGGCGGTCGATCGCGATCGTGGTCACGGCGGCGCCCTCGACGAGGACGATCGGGCGCTCGTGGTGCAGGACGCCCCGGCCCTCCGGGTCGACGCCCCAGGCCCGGATCGAGCCGTCGTCGCTGGCCGAGAGCAGCCAGCGCCCGTCGGGCGAGAAGGCGACCTGAAAGACGGTCGCCGCCGGGTGGGCGTCGAACAGGGCGTCCAGGACGAGGCGGGGGCCCGGCGCCACCCGCCACACACCGACCCACCAGTCGCCCCCGGCCGCCAGCCAGCGGGAGTCGGGCGACCAGGTCAGGCACCTCACGACGTGGCCGCTGCGGCTGGGGGGCTCGATCGGCGGCGCGTCGTGCGCGCGGCGGAGGTCCTGGCCCGGGCCGGGCGAGTGCCACAGGGTCAGGCTAGCGGGGGTCCAGACCGAGGCCCCGGCGAGGGCGAGCAGCCGGCCGTCGGGCGAGAAGGCCGCCGCCCAGCCCGGGACGGCGCGCCTCGGCCGGACCAGCGCCGGCAGGCGCCCGTTGGGGCGCAGCGGCCACAGCAGGGTCTGATTGCTCAGGTCGCAGGTCACCGCGACCTCGGCCGAGATCGCGGCGTCGCACACGACGTCGGGATGCGCCGCGAACAGACCGGCGCACCCGGCGAGCGCGAGCGCGAGCGCGGCGGCGGCGCGGGTCACTCGCCCTGCCGGCCTTGATCGCGGACGTCCCAAACTTCGTAATCAGACGGCAGGCCCCGGAGGAAGGCGGCGTGCTTCCACTGGGTGGGGCGATACTGTCCGTCTTCGCGGTACCCGCTGCCGAACCAGCGCGAGCTGCCGAAGAACATGCCCAGGCCGTAGTAGAGGTACTCGCCGAAGGCGCGGACCTGGCGGGCCGGCTTGGGCCCCTTGTCGCACCTGCACCAGGCGCCGGGGTCGCTGTTGAGCTTCTCGGTGGCGTCCTTCAGCGTTCGGTTGAAGAGGAGCTCTGTCATCTGCACCGCGTTGTCGCGTCGCTCCTCGCGCCGTCTGCGCCGCAGCCGGCCGCCAGCGCCGCGCACAGGGCCACGCCCAGTCGTGCACGTCGCTCGGATCCGGACCGCCGCCGCCCTGCGCGTTCGCTGCTCCTCGCCACGCCTTCCCCCTCCCTGGCTGTGGCGAGCTCCCCCCGCCCAGTCAGGTCCGCTGTGGCGAGCTCGCCCGGGCGGCGCAAGGGCTCTTTTGCTTCCCCTCCCCCGTACGGGTCACGGCGAGGCGGCGGCTGGCGCGTCGCGTGCCGCCGCCCCCCGCGTCAGCGATGGGTCGCTGCCTGCCTCGAAAAGATCCGCTCGTCGAGGACCTCGAGGTGGGCCGTCAGCTCGCCGTACCGCTGGAGCTGCAGCCCCAAGAGGAATCGGTGGTGGGGCGTGACGAAACCGTCGAGCGCTTGCCGAAGCGCCGGGATCTTGCCTCGGAGCCTACCGATCGCAAGATCGGCGAGCTCCTCGGGGTCCTTCACACCGTTGACGATCGCGTGGAGAATCGCTCGCCCCGACTTGCCGAGCGCGTCGCTTGCCACGGCGGACAGCTTGACGTTCGCGTCCTCGAGGATCTTCTGGATCCGATTCGCGACGCTGGATCGCTCCTGGGTCAGCTTCCGCCGAGTGCGCGTCAGATCTCGGAGCTCCCGCTGCCATAGCGGCGGAATGAAGCTCCCGCGCAGGAGGCCACACTGGAGGAGATGCGCCAGCCACTCGCAGTCCTTGGCGTCCGTCTTCCGACCCGGCACCTGCTTCACGTGCTGGGCGTTGCAGAGCATCAGCGCGAAGCGCTCCTCCAGCACGTTGAAGACCGGCTTCCAGTAGACCCCCGTAGACTCCATGGCCACGTGCGTGACCCCCTGCGCCGCCAGCCACGCGGCCAGATTGCGCAGGTCGCCGGTCATGGTGCCGAAGGTTCGGATCGACTTCCGATGCGGGTCAGAATCGGACTGAACGCGAGCGCACGCGACGACCGTCTTCTTGTGCACGTCGAGCCCAGCCACACGCTGATAAACAACCTCCATGCGACAACTCCATCGGCGAACGGAAGCGTCCAGGGGTTACGCAGTCTGCCTCGCGTGCTCAGCCTGCCCGACGTCGGGCGGCCTGCAACAGTCATGGGGTCGGTCAGGACGCTCGGGCGAGACTCTTAGACGGGCTCGCAGCACCAAGAGAAGGTCGACCACTCCGTCGCCGGGCGGAGCCTACGACGTCCCCCCGACGTCCCGCCCCGGCGCTTTTCATGGTCCTGGGAGGCCCGCAACGCGGGCCATGACGGCTCTTAGGTGAGCTTGCCCTTCTTGTGCTGGGCTTCGATGCGAGCCGGACCGCCGCCCGCCAGCACCTCGCGCCGCAGCGCGGCCAGCCGCTCGATCGGCGTGGTTTCGGACACGGAGGGCCTTCCTCGGTGAAGGCGCCGGTTCTACCACAGCGGCGCATCCGGACGGGGTTTCGCCGTGGGCCTCCTCCCCTGCCCCGACCACCGCTCTCGAGCACGAGGCCGTCGGCCGTCGGGGCCGGAGCGTCTCTTGGATTGAAACCACATTGACATTGAGGACGAGCCCCAGAACGGGCGCCGCCGTCACGACGAGGCGGCGGCTGGCGCGTCGCGTCCCACCCGCCTCCGCGTCGGCGATGCGTCGCTCCTAGGTGAGCGACGGCTGCGCCGAACGTTTCACGGACGGTCCGCCGCGGGCAAGGGCTTCCCACCTCGACCCGCTTCCGTCGCGTGCGATCCGACCCTGCGAGGCCGCGGGTGCAACTCCGAGGCCGCACCGCGAGTGCCCGCCGGCGCGCGGGATCGCTCCCCGTGCGGCCGCCCGCTCCGTCTCAGGTCCGCGGCGTGCGAAGGGTCCGGCCATGACCCTCGCCCGCCGCGTCCTCCCCGCAGCGATCCACTTCGTCACCCGCCGCTGCACCCGCCGCGAGCTGCTGCTCACGCCCCGCAAGGAGGTGAACGCGATCGTCCGCTACACCCTGGCGGTGGTCGCCTCCCGCTACAAGGTGCGGGTCTGTGGCTTTGCGGCGTCGACCAACCATACCCATGCCCTCCTGGAGGACCCCCACGGCGAGTTGCCCGCCTTCATGCGCGACCTCGACCAGCTGATCGCCCGCTCCCTCAACGCGCACTACGGCCGGGGTGAAAATTTCTGGAGCCAGCCCGACTCCTACAGCGCCCTCGACCTGACCACTCGCGAGGACGTACTCGACAAGCTGATCTATCTGTTCGTGAACGTGACCAAGGACGGGCTGGTCGACCACCCCGACCGGTGGCCCGGCCTCCTCACCCGCCCCGAGGACATGGGCGCCCGCCGCTACACAGCGCAGCGCCCCCCGCAGGCCTTCTTCGGCGGCCGCCGCCCGGCGGGCTTCGAGCCCACCTACCGCCCCCGCGGCGCGCGCGCCCGCCGCCGCACGCGGCGCGGCCCGCAGCCCGCCCCCGCCCGCCCCCCCCACCGCCCCCCCAC
>JAWLGW010000380.1:0-919 GCA_041690735.1 Planctomycetota bacterium | reverse complement strand
CCGCTGCCCGCGCCCTGCCGCCGCCGACTCAGCCGATTCGCCCCTGCCTGACGTCGCCTACCCACGGCGAGGTACCCCTCGACCCGCGGCGAGCGCGCCCGCCGCCTCACGCGTCGCGGCCCCCAGCCCTCCCGCGCCCGCCACCGCGACCGCCCCAGCACGCTCCCCGACGTCGCCGGCTTCGACGTCCACGTCCCCAGCCTGTTCGCCGACATGGACCTCGCCCAGTTCCACCGCCTGACCCGGCAGGCCCTCGAGGAGCGAGTCCGCCAGATCCACGCCGAGCGCGCTGCCGAAGGCCTCACCGCCTTCATGGGCCGCGACCGCGTCCTCAACCAAGACCCCTTCGCCTCGGCCGGCGACGTGTTCCCCACCTTCGCCCTCGACCCCCACCTCCCCGGCGGCGAGCGCCCCGACCCCCAGCGGGTGGCCGAGCTGCGCGCCTGGCGGGCCGCCTACCAAGAGGCCTATACCGCCTGGCGCGCCGGCCGCCGCAAGACCGTCTTCCCTCGGGGCACCTACGCCCTGCGGGTGTACCACGCCGCCCTGGTCGCGCCCTGCTGAGCCCGCCCGGGCCAGGGAAAACCCGGCATTCGGCCCGTCGGTCGCCCTCGCGCCCGGCGCCCCCGGTCGTGTGCTGACGCGTTGCCGGTGAACCGGACCGGTCTCGAGCCTCCCCGCTGCCCGCGCCCTGCCGCCGCCACTCAGCCGATTCGCCCCTGCCTGACGTCGCCTACCCACGGCGAGGTACCCCACCCCACGGCGAGGTACCCCACCTGCCTGACGTCGCCTACCCACGGCGAGGTACCCCACTACCACCCGGCCGGCGACGTGTTCCCCACCTTCGCCCTCGACCCCCACCTCCCCGGCGGCGAGCGCCCCGACCCCCAGCGGGTGGCCGAGCTGCGCGCCTGGCGGG
>JAWLGW010000379.1:0-6445 GCA_041690735.1 Planctomycetota bacterium | reverse complement strand
TACGTCGGCCACACGCTCGGCCACACGCTCGGCCACACGCTCGGCCACACGCTCTCCCCCCGTTACGCCTCGCTGCAAGGTCGCGGTCCCGTCCACACCCCTCTGCACGGAGCGGGGGCGCCGGGTCATCTAACGAAATCAGCAGGAGGAACGGGAAGGTCGCAAGTCCTTGCGCGCCAGGCCCGCGGCTAGGCGACCTGGCTGCCGCGGGCCAGGCGTTCGCGCCGGATCCGGCGCAGCTCGCGGGCCATCTCCTTGGCGGTCTGGTAGCGCTTGCCGGCGTCGTAGCGCATGGCCTTGCGGCACACGGCGATCACGTCCTCGGGCACCAGGCGGCGGGTCAGGGGGCGGCGGTACTCCCGCTCGAACCGCCCCTTGAGGTCCTGCATGGACTCGGGGCAGTCGGGGAACCGGCGGGTGAGGGCGGTCGCCAGGATCAGGCCCAGGGAGTAGATATCGGCCCGCCCGTCCACCTTGTGGCTGTCGCCGGCGCACTGCTCGGGCGAGCAGTAGCGGAGCGTGCCGACGGCGGTGCCCGAGGCGGTGAGCTGCAGGTCGACCTCGCCCGCGTCGTGGGCCAGGCCGAAGTCGGCCAGCTTGGGGTTGAGGCGCGAGTCGAGCAGGATGTTGCTGGGCTTCACGTCCCGGTGCACGATCCCGTGCCGGTGGATGTACTCGAGCGCCCGGGCCAGCTTCTCGGTGATCCGCAGGGCGGGCTCGAGGTCGAGGGGGCGGCGGGCCAGCACCGCGTTGAGGGTCTGCCCCTCCACGTACTCCATGGCGAAGTAGGGCCGCCCCCGGGCCCGACCGGTGCGCACGATCTCCACCAGGTTGGGGTGGCGCAGGCGGCTCAGGATCCGCACCTCGCGCATGAAGCGGGGGACGGCGTTCTTGTGCCGGGCCACCGCGTCCTCGGACAGGTGCTTGACGGCGACCAGCCGGTCGCTGTCGACGTCGAGGGCCAGGTGGATCCGACCCGCGGCCCCCCGGCCGAGTTCCTGCAACAACTTGAAGTGGGCGGGACCGCTCATGCCCGTGGTTTAGCAACGGCCAGGCCCGATGGCGCGGGATAGGCAAGCTGCTGCTGGGTAAAGAGTTACCGAATCGCCCCCCGCCCTGGCTCCTGCACTTACGTCTCAGGCCGGCCCGGTTCGCTTCAGTTGCACGTCAGCCGCTACGTGCCCCGTCCCCCGAAGAAGTCGTACGTGAAGTCGCGGATCCCGTAGCCCTCCCGCAGGTAGCCGCTCTGGCGCAGCCAGCGGACCTGCCGCTCCAGGGCCGGGCGCAGGGGGCTGTGAGGGTGATCGAGGTCGCGCTGGGCCCGGCGGTCGTCCACGAACCAGTACAGCGACATGGCCTCGCTCATGGCCTGATTGAGGGTCACGTAGGCGCCCTGGTCGACGCCGAACAGCGAGGCCACCCCCTCGCTCAGTCGACCCAGGGAGCGGATCCCGCGGCGGCTCAGGCGCAAACGGAGCGGGGGCAGCCCCAGCACGTCCTGCAACAGCTCCGCGTAGGCCTGGTTGGTCAGGTTCTCGCCGCCGAGCAGGTAGCTCGTGCCGGCGGGGCCGCGCTCGGCGGCGACCACGTGGGTGCGCGCCACGTCGAGCACGTCCACCAGCGACAGTCCGCCCGGGGGGACGAACTGCATGCGGACGAACGACAGCCCCACCATGGCCCACGACGAGTGGAAGTTGCGGTCCCCCTCCCCCAGGCACAGCCCGGGGTGGAGGCAGAGCACCTCCAGCCCGTGGGCGGCGCCCTTGAACACCTCCGCCTCGGCCAGGCACATGGAGGTCACGTGGAAGGAGTGGAACCGCTCCGCGGTGGGCGCGCCGCGCTCGTCGATCGGGGTGGGGGTGGTGGTCCCCGAGTACACCCCCACCGAGCCGGTGTACACCAGGCGCCGCACCCCCTCGGCCCGGCAGGCCTCGACCACGTGGCGGGTCCCCACCACGTTGACCTCGTACAGCTGCTGGGCGCTCTTGGGCCACAGGCTGAGCACGCCGGCGCAGTGGATCACCACCTCGCGCCCCCGGAAGGCGGCCCGCAGGCTGTCGGGCTCCAGCACGTCGGCGGCGACCCGCTCCACGTCGAGGCCGAGCAGCGCGTCGGCGGGGCTCCCCGGGCGCACGCTGGCCGCCACCTCGTGCCCGGCGTCGAGGAAGGCGCGGACGACGTGGCGCCCGACGAACCCGGTGGCGCCCAAGACGAAGACTTTCATGAGGGGGCGGATTGTAGGGGGGGAGGGCGAGGCGAGGGTCCCCCACCGTGCAGTTCTTCGCGCCTCTTACTCGGGGGCCGCGTGGCGGTTGCTCGCCGCCTTGCGCAGCTTCGCCAGCAGCTCGTCGCTCCAGGTCACGTACCGGTTGCGCCCGCTCTCCTTCGCCTCGTACAGGGCGTAGTCCGCCTTCTTGAGCAGGCGGGCCGGCGTCTCGCGCTCGCCCGGCATGACCGTGGCGATCCCGATCGAGACCGTCTTCTGGAGCGAGCGCCCGTCGGGGATCAGGAACAGCTCCTGCTCGACGGCCGTGCGGATCCGCTGGGCCACCTTGATCGCCAGCTGCGCGTCGGCGCCCGGCAGGAGCACCGTGAACTCCTCGCCGCCGTAGCGGGCGACGGTGTCGGTGGCGGGGCGGACGCACTTCTTGAGCAGGCTGCCGAGCTTGCGCAGCACCGCGTCGCCTGCCTGGTGGCCGTAGGTGTCGTTGGTGTGCTTGAAGTGGTCGAGGTCGAGGATCAGCAGCGACAGGGGCTCCTTGACCTCGCCGGTCCCCTCCAGCTTCTCGGCCAGCTGCTGCTCGAAGAACCGGCGCAGGTAGACCCGGGTCAGGCTGTCGACGGTGGCCTTCTCGTACAGGTCGGCGTTCTTCAGCGCGATCGCCAGCTGCCCGGCCAGGATGTCGAGGATCTTCTGATCGTTCCCCGAGAACGCGCCGCCGCCCACCTTGTCGGTGACCGACAGGGCGCCGAGCACGATCTCCTCCGTCGACTTGCGCCCGGTCGAGGACTGGGACTTGCTGACCACCGGCACGATCAGGAAGGAGCGCGAGGAGTAGCGCGGCTGGGGGGTGTAGCCCTGCTCGCGGATGTCCTGGACCAGCAGCGGCCGCCCCTCCTCGATCACCTTGCGGCAGAAGCGCTCGCCGATCTCGCTCCCCTTGATCTCGTTCCAGGTCTCCTTGGTCATGCCGACCACGCTCTCCAGCCGCAGCCGCCCCTGCTCGTTGACCAGCACCACGCTGGCCTTGGTGCAGTTGAGCTGCTGCTGGGCGATCTTGGTGACCTCCTTGAGGATCACCTCCCGGTCGAGGAAGCTCGACAGCCGCTGGATCGCGCGCCCCAGGTGGAACAGCTGGCGGTTGTACTCCCGCCCCTTCTGGTAGGCCTTGCAGTTCTCCATGAGGACCGCCACGAACTGGCCGATCCCGTTGAGGAGGTCGAGGTCGTCGCCGCCGAAGCTCCGCTCGCGGGAGCTGTCCACCTGGATGAGGGCGATGACCCGCGAGTGGTGGATGCAGGGCACGCACATGAACGAGCGCACGTTGCTGTCCACGATCGACTTGCCCGACAGGAAGCGGGCGTCGTCGAGGGCGTCGCTGCACAGCACCGCCTCCTTGGAGCCGAGCACCTCCTTGAGCACCGTCCGGCTCACGTCGGGCGAGCCGTCCAGCACGTCGTCGCGCCGGCGCGTGGCCAGGGGGCGCAGCCGCTTGCGGTCCTCGTCCATGAGCAGGACCACCGCCCGGTCGCCGTCGAACACGTCCAGGACCTCCTCGGCCAGCTGGTCGGCGAGCTGCTCGAGGAGCAGGGTGCTGCTGAGGCGGTGAGCCAGACGGAACAGGACGCCCAGCCGCTGGTCGCCGCTGCCCGAGCGGTCGAGGGTCTCGATGACCGACTCCGCGTCCTCGAACGACTTGCGCCGGGCCTGGATCTGGGAGCGGAGCAGGTCGTCGGTGTCGATCGACTGCAGCTCGATCGGGTCGCTCTGGGGCGGCTCGGAGTCCTCGGAGAAGACCAGGGTCGTGTCGGCGATCGTGATCCAGTCGCCGTGCTGCAGGCGGGTGGTCTTGAACACCTCGCCGTTGACCTGCAGCGCCTTGCTGTGGTCGAGGTTCTTGATCTCGTAGCCGAACTTGCGGCGGACGATCTCGGCGTGGTGGGTGGAGATCCGCCGGTCGCGCAGGACGATGGAGTTGTCGTTGGCCCGGCCCAGCGTCTCGCGATCGCGCAGCTCGAACGTCTTCCCGCGGTTCTCGCCCTCGACGATGATGAGCTGAGCCAACGCGCCGTCTCCCCTCCGCCGGGCCCCGCGCGAGGCCCAGGCCCTTTGTCCCCCGGGGCGCAGGCAGAGTCAAGCCCGTCGGGGCTGTCTAGCGCTCGTGCCCGTGCCCGTGCCCAGCGAAGCGGTGCCCGTGCCCGACACGTTCCCGAGGCTTCGCGAGCGCGGTGAGGCGGGCACAGGCGAGGGGGCACGAGCGATAGTCGCGACGCGTCGAGCTACTTGCCGCGCATCAGCGCCTTGAACTCCTCCATCTCACGGATGGGGTCGAAGCCCTTCTCGTTGCGGATGCGCTCGTAGCCCTTGAACTCGCACTCGAAGGACTCCTCCAGCTCGGCGATCGCCTTCTGGCGGCGCTCCCGCGCCATGTCCTCGGTGCAGTCCTCCTCGGTCGACATGATCGACCAGCACAGCGCCTGGAGGTAGTGGCTGATCCCCGACACCGGGTCGAGGTCGAGGGCGTGGTGGTAGTCGTTCATGGCCGTCTCGTACAGCTTGTTCCGCGCGGCCTGCGCGGTCTCCTTGCCCGCCATCTTGGTCCACAGGAAGCCGCGGTACAGGAGGGCCGTGACGTGGGTCGGGTTGAGCTCGAGGCAGCGGTCGAAGTCGGCGATGCCGAGCTCGAGGTCCTCGCGGTTGACCTGCTTGAACTCGGTCTTGGCCACGTAGAAGAAGCCGCGCAGGAACACCACGTAGCTGACGCTGGGGTGGTCGCTGACGATCTTGTTCAGCTCGGTGATCACCCGGTTGAGGTCGACCACGTATGAGATCTGGTAGACCTTGTTGTAGACCTGGTCGGCGATCCGCGGGTTGAGCTCCAGGGCCCGGGAGAAGTCGAGGATCCCCGGCACGAAGTTGCCGATCTTGAGGTAGCAGGTGCCCCGGTCGTAGAACGCCTCGTCGTAGCCAGGGTTGAGCTCGATCGCCCGGTCGAACCGCTTGATCGCCTCCGAGTAGTTGAGGCGGTCGCGCAGCTGGCGCCCCTCCTCCAGCTCGGCCAGGGCGGCCTGGCGCGCCGCGGCGCGGACCTCCTCCACCCGGGCGAGCGCCTCCTGGGCCCCCTCCTCGTCGCCCAGCCGGCGGTTGACCTCGGCGTACAGCTCCAGGTACCGGATCGCCTGGTTGATCCGCCGCGGCTCCGCCTGGCGGAAGTCGGTGGGGATGTCGGTGATCGCCCGCTCGAGGTCGTCCCGCGCCTTGGCCACCCGCGGGTCGTCGTCGCCGGACGCCTGCGCCAGCAAGGCCAGGGCGCGGCCGTAGTGCGCGTCGGCCGCCACCTCGTCCTCGGCGGTCACGGCGATCGCGCGGTCGAACTCCGCCTCGGCGCGGGCCTGGTCCTGCAGGTGTTCGGGCCGCTGGGTGTGGGCGTTGCGCTCGAGCGGCAGGTCCCGCGTGAACAGGAAGCCCAGCAGCTGGTAGCCCTCCAGCAGGAACGGGTCGGCCGCGACGGCCCGCTCGGCGAGGGCCACCGCCACGTCGTAGCCGGACCAGTCGCGGCACAGGCGGGCCCGCTCCAGCGCCGCCAGGGCGTGCAGCGGGTTGCGCCGCAGGGCCCGGGCGAACGCCTGGCGCGACTGCTTGTAGTACTCCGGCTTCTTGCTGCGCTCCGCCAGGCCGAAGAACCGCACCCCCTCGCCGTAGAAGTAGGCGGCCTCGTCGCCGCCGGTCTCCTGTAGGCCGCGGGACTCGGCCAGCGCCGCCGTGGCCTGCTCGCGCTGGCCCTTGGCCAGGCGCACGTGGCCCATGCCGGCCTTGGCGGCGGCGTACCCTCCGTCCGCGTCCAGCGCCTTCTTGAAGTGCTTGCGGGCCACGTCCCAGGCCTCCTCGCGCAGGGCGATGCGGCCCAGCAGCACCTGCGCCTCGGCCAGCACCTGGTCGGCGTCCTGGCGGCTCGAGGTGCCGATCTCGACCGGGTCGTCCCAGCCGTCGTCCGACCACACGTCCTCGCCCTCGTCCTCGTCCTCGTCCTCGTCTTCGTCCTCGCCGTCGTCGGCGCCGAAGCGGACGTGCGGCCGGGCCGCCAGCACCGCGAGCGCCTTGTCGGCCCGCCGCTTGGCCGCGTCGCGCGCCCCCGCCTGCAGGTCGAGCTCGGCCCGCCCGATCAGCGCCGACACCAGCTCGGGGTCCTGGGCCAGCGCCCGCTCGAACCCTTGCCGGGCCGTC
>JAWLGW010000378.1:0-6451 GCA_041690735.1 Planctomycetota bacterium | reverse complement strand
CTGCATTTCGCGACAGCCTGGGGGGGCGAAGCCCCCCCGCAAACCACGCTAGTAGCCGAGGCGCCACCGAAGCTGCCAGTCGCCGCCGCTGTAGGAGCCGCTCAGGCGGAGCCCCGAGGAGCGCCCGTAGGTGACGGTGCGCCTGCCGCTGCAGCCCCACAGCGCGCCCCGCCCATAGGTCGTGTAGGGGGAGACGATCACCCGCCGGCCCCCCAGCAGGACCGCGCCGTAGGCGTCCATCACCGAGGTCGAGCTGGCGCCGCGCCGGTTGCGCTCGAGCTCCTGCTCGACCCGCGCCTCCACCCGGGCGCGCGCCAGCGCCGCCTCGTAGGCCTCGCGTCGCGCGCGCCGCTCCTCGCGCTCGGCCTCGCGCCGGGCGAGGCGCTCCTCGCGGGCCACCCGCCGCTCCTCCGCGGCGGCCTCACGCCGGGCGCGGGCCTCCTCGGCGGCGGCGGCCTCGCGCGCGGCCGTCTCCTCCGGAGTCACCCACACGCCCTCGTGCTCGACCAGCCCGCGCAGGCGGTGGAGGTCGTCCTGGGTGATCCACCGCCCCTCGTGGCGCACGTAGCCCAGCGCCGCGCGGGCGCCCGGGTGATCGAGGTCGACCCGCAGCACCGACAGGTAGGCCCGCCGCGCCTCCTCCTCGAAGCCGTGCTGGCGGCAGGCGCTGGCGAAGCGATAGCGCTCCTCGGCGGTCCCCTGGGCGAGGTCGCGGCGCATGCGCTCGACCTCGTCCCAGGCGTCGGGCGTGTCCTCGATCCGCTGCACGTCGGCCGCGGGGACCCGCGCCTCGCCGAAGCGGTGGCGGACGATCAACAGGTCGCCCTCGCGGGTGATCGAGCCCTCCAGCCGGCGCCCGTCCTTGAGGTGGACCACGTCGGCGCGCGCCGCGGGGGCGGCGAGCAGGCCAGCGGAGAGGGCGAGAGCGGTGAGGGCGAGCAAGCCCGGCGGTCGAATCACGGTCAGCCTCGAGACGAGCACATGCGCGTGCAGCCCCAGCATGCCCCCCGAGCGCAGCGGGATCAAGGCGCGGCCCGTTCGGGGCGGGCACACTTGCCTTGAAGCGCATTGCCGGGCAGGGCTACAATCGCGGGGCGTAAATCCAGCATTTACGCGCGTCGCCCCGCGCCGGCGGGACAACGAGGTCGGATGCCCCGCCTCATCATGATCGAGGGCCCGCGCAGCGGGGACAGCTATCCGCTCCTGGGGGCGAACTACCTGGGCTACCGCAACGGGGCCCTCACCTTCTCGAACCGGCCCGACGTCGGCGAGGTGTGCTGCTCGATCGTCGCCACCGGCGCCCGCTACGAGCTGCGCAACCACGCCAGCCCCGAGCGCGTGTTGATCAACGGCGAGGGCATTCGCCAGGCCTGGCTGCACCACGGCGACCTGATCTACCTCGACAACGCCCTCATGATCTTCGACTCCGACGACACGCAGGGGTCGGACACCGCCCAGGCGGGCTTCGGCGCCGCGCCCGAGGGGTACGGGAGCGTGGGGCGCCACACCGACGGCTACCGCCTGGGCGGGATCCTGGCCGGCGAGGCCTCCGACCAGATGCTCGGCACGGTCTCGATCCGCCGCGAAGACCTGCAGAACGAGAACATCAACTACCGCCAGAAGCACTACGTCTCCCACGACGACGTGCTGCGGGGGGTGAAGGACAAGAAGCGCTTCGAGGCGCTGTTCAAGGTCACCGCCAAGATCTCCGCGATCCTCGACCTGCAGCGGCTGCTCGACGAGCTGCTGGCCCTGGTGTTCGAGGTGCTGCCGGCCGACCGGGGCTCGATCCTGCTGTTCGACCAGGCCAACCGCCGGCTGCGCACCATGGCCTCGCGCTCCCGCGGCGGCGGGAACAGCAAGGTCAAGATCTCCAAGACGATCGTCAAGGAGGTGCTGCGCACCAAGGAGTCGCTGCTCACCGCCGACGCGCAGCAGGACCAGCGCCTCAACATCGACCTCGCCACCTCGATCGTCGACCAGGACATTCACAGCGCCCTGTGCGTGCCGCTGGTGCGCCAGGAGCAGATCCTGGGGATCATCTTCCTCGACACCTCCGACTCGGCCCGCCAGTTCACCAGCGACGACTGCGACCTGCTGACGGCGATCGCCATGCAGGCCGCCATGGCCCTGGAGAACGCGCGGCTGGTCAAGGAGATGGGCGACCGGGAGCGGATCAAGCACGAGCTCAACCTGGCCACCATGATCCAGAAGCAGCTGCTGCCCAAGCGGCTGCCCCGCTCCAGCAAGATCGAGGTCTACGGGAAGATGATCCCCGCCAAGGAGATGAGCGGGGACTACTTCGACTTCATGGACCACGCCGAGGACGGGTCGGTCCTGCAGGGGCACGGCAACTTCCACATCTGCATCGGCGACGTGAGCGGCAAGGGGCTGCCCGCGGGGCTGGTCATGATCATGGCCCGCTGCTACCTGCGCCCCCTCAGCAAGGCCATGCACTCCCCCCGCCAGATCCTGGCCGAGGCGAACCGGCTGCTGTACGCCGACACCCGCAAGGACATGTTCATGAGCGCCCTGGTCTTGTACTGGAGCGACGCCCTGGGCAAGTTCGTGTGGAGCGGCGCCGGCCACGAGCACCTGATCGTGTACCGGGCGCGCACCCGCCGCACCGAGGCGATCAAGGCGGGCGGCTGCGTGCTGGCGGCGGTGCGCGAGGCGGGGCAGATCTTCCAGGACCACGAGCTGTACCTGGAGCCCGGCGACGCGCTGGTCCTGTACACCGACGGCGTCACCGAGGCCAAGAACCCGCAGGGGGACTTCTTCGCCCAGGACAGCCTGCAGCCGGTCCAGCGGCTGGTGGAGCTGTACGGGCACCTGTCGGCCAAGGACCTGCTCGAGGCGATCCTGTGGGAGCTCAAGCAGTTCATAGGCGGCGCCGAGCAGGCGGACGACATCACCGTAGTCACGGTGAAGCGCCCGGCCCCAGGTTGAGGGCCGTCGTGACGCCGTCGTGATCGCCCCCCGCCCCTTCTCGATCGGCGCCCTGCGCGTGGAGAAGGGCGTCCTGGCCGCGCCCATGTGCGGCGCCACCAAGCTGCCCTTCCGCCGCCTGGCCCGCCGGTTCGGCGCGGACGTCACCTACACCGAGATGGTCAAGGCGCACCTGGTGGTGGAGGGGTCCCGCAAGACGCTGGAGCTGCTCGCCCGCGGCGCCGACGAGGACGCGGTGGGCGCGCAGCTGTGCGGCGGCGACCCCGAGGTCCTGGCCCGCGCCGCCGAGCGGGTGGAGGCGCTGGGCTTTGGGCTGGTCGATCTCAACATGGGCTGCCCGGTGAAGAAGGTGGTCCAGACCGGCGCGGGCGCGGCGCTGCTGCGCGACCCGGCCCGGGTCGAGGCGGCGGTCGCCGCCTGCGCCCAGGCCGTGTCGATCCCGGTGACCGCCAAGATCCGCTCGGGGTGGGCCGACTACGCCGACGCCGCGGTGCTGGCCCGGGCGGTGGAGGCGGGCGGCGCCGCCGCGATCGCGATCCACGGCCGCACTCGCGCGCAGCGCCACGAGGGCGAGGTGGACCACGAGGCCCTGGCACGGGCCAAGGCGGCGGTGTCGATCCCGGTGATCGCCAACGGCGGCGTGCGCAACGGCGAGGGCGCGGTGCGCATGCTGGCCGAGACCGGCTGCGACGCGGTCATGATCGGCCGGGGCGCCTACGGCCGCCCGTGGGTGTTCCGCGACGTCGCCCGCGCCCTGCGCGGCGAGGCGCCCCTGCCGCCGCCCAGCGGCGACGCCCTGTGCGACGTGGTGCGCGAGCACCTCGAGGGCATGGTGGAGCTCATGGGCGACCACGGGGTGCTGGTGTTCCGCAAGTACGCCGGGTGGTACATGACCGACCCCGCCGACGCCCCCCTGCTCGACCGGGCCCACCGCACGCGGGAGGCGGCCGGCATGCGCGAGGTGCTGGCGGCCTGGCGCGAGCGGCTGACGGAGCCCACGCTCGCGTCCGGGTAGACGGACGTCAGCGTTCGTAGCGCAGGACGAAGCACTCGTCGGGGACGACGAGGTCTGCGAACACCACCGTCCGCTTCGTCCCGTCCTTGAGCGACAGGTCGCACTCCAGCCGCACGGGGCCCCCCTGTCGGGTCGGCGTCACGGTCTGGGCGAACATCTGCATGCGCTCGCGGCTGCTCCACTGGGTGGTGGCGACGGTGAGGCCGCCCGCGGTGGCGCCCGGCTCGACGGCCTCGCCCCCGATGCTCAGCCGGAGGGCGTCGATCCCCGCGACCGGATTCTCGGCCGGCTGCCGGTTGATGACGAGGTCGAGGGCGACGTAGCAGTCGGGGGCCGGCAGGGGCTGCGCCTCCTCGGTGAGGTCGGTGAGGACGGCCTCGGTGGTGGGGCTGGGGTCGAAGTCGAACCACTCCGGCCCCACGTAGCGCGGCTCGGCAGGCAGCAGCCTCAAGCGGTGCACCTCGACCGCGTAGCCCCCCTCGGCCTCGGCCTGGGCGGTGGAACCGCTGGGCGTCCAGTCGAACGCCAGGATCAGGGGCTTCTTCGCCGCCCCGCGCGAGGACGCTTCGCCTGCAGCGGGGCACCCCGTGAGGAGCAGCGCGGTCACGCAAGCCGCGAGGACAGGACGATGATGGCGCACGAGCACGTCTCCTCTCGCAAGGAGGGCGCATTCTAGCGCAGGCCACGAGCAGCGCGGCGCGCACCCGTCAACGCGTCGCGGCGTAGATCCCGACCGCCACCAGCGCCGCCAGGATCGCCAGGACGGTGCAGCCCAGCGCCGGAGAGCCCTGCTCCTCCCGCTGCTGCTCGCCCATGGCCTTGCCCAGCTCGATGAGGATCGCCTCGATCAGGACGCTGGGCAGGCCCGAGTTGGCGAGCTGCTGCGCCGAGCGCTCGTTGAGGCCGCCCTGCTGCTGGATCGCCTTCAGGATCACCCCGGCGGCGCCGAACACCGCGTCGATCATGTCCTCGGCGAGCCCCTCGCGCAGCAGCTCGCGCTTGAGCTCCTGCACGTCGCGCCCGGCCACCAGCCCTTGCGCCACGGCGGCGGCCGCCTGCTGCATGCCCGCCAGCATGGCCTCGCCCCCGCCGGCGGCGCCCGAGTCCTCCTCCAGCTCTTCCCCGTGCGCCTCCACGTACTGCTCGGGCGCCAGGCTGGACTCGCCCAGGGCCGCCAGCAGCTCGGCGTCGTCCACCTGGTCGAGCTCGGGCAGGTAGTACCCCTCCCTCTCGCCCGCCCCCACCCGCTCGACCCGATCGCCCATTAGCTCGAGCAGGCGGGGCAGCGGCACCGGCCTCTCGAGCCCCTCGACCGCGACCAGGTGCACGTCGCCGATCAGGGTGGGGATCCGGGCCCACGTCGCCAGGCGCACCCGCTTGCCTGCGACCGCCAGCACCAGGGTCGAGGCGGCGAAGGCGAGGGCGTAGCGCTCCACCCGCTCGGCCAGCCGCCGCTCCACCTCGGGCACGTCCTCGGGCCGGCACTCGGCGGGGACGTCCTCGTCGCGCACCTGCAGGGTGAAGGCGCCGATCGGCAGGGACGGGCCCCCGCCCTCGGAGAGGCTCTGGCGCAGCACCTGCGCGGCGAAGCAGAAGTCCTTCACCGCCGCCTCCTCGGCGGCCTCCGGCGTCAGGTCGGCCGCGGCCAGCGTCTCGCCGTCCTCGCGGGTGAACGTCCCGCCCCCCTCCTCCAGCGCCGCCCGCACCACCGCGTAGGCCAGCTTCCAGTCGGCCCGGCTGGAGCAGGCGCTCAGCCGGACACCGATCCCCTCCTCCTCCTCGCTCAGCACCACCCCGCGGATCGAGCCCGGCCCGAGCAGGTGGGCGGCGCCGTCGACGAAGCAGGCCTCCGAGAACAGGTCATGCTCCCGGCGGGCCTTGGCGAGGAGCGCGTCCCACCGGTCGGCGTCGAGGCTGGAGCCGGAGAGGGTGAATTCGACGGACACAGGCGCTCCTTGGCCGGGGCGGGGCGGCACCCTACTCGGGATCGGACGCCTGGGGCAAGGCGGGGTAGGATCGGCCACGGTCGAGAGGTGCAGTGTGGCGGACGACGACGCCGACGGCGGGGCCCGCAAGGCTCCCCGGCGCAAGAAGCGCGACCCGAACCAGCCGCTCCCCAAGCCTAAGAAGCGCCAGAGCGCGATCCCCAAGCTGCTGCTCGGGGGGGCCTTCGTGGTGGTGTCGCTGTACGCCTCCATGTACTCGGGCCAGATCGGCAAGGCGCCCTGGGACTGGAGCGGCGAGGACTTCAGCGGGTTCCTCACCTTCTCGCGCGCGCAGGTGGAGGAGGCCCGCAAGCAGGTCGAGGCGGTGGACTGGGACGCCGTGGCCAGCAAGATCACCGAGCAGACGCGCGCGCTGTGGAACAAGGTGCCCGACCTCGAGGATCGGCTGGAGAGGAAGCTGGCCGAGCTGCGGGGGCAGGACGCCGCAGGCACCGCGGCGCCGGCCGAGGCCGGCGGTGAGGCGGCCCCGGCGGACGAGCCG
>JAWLGW010000377.1:0-6457 GCA_041690735.1 Planctomycetota bacterium | reverse complement strand
GCCCCGCCGACCCCGTGGGGGTCGGCGAGGCGCCCCAGCGCCAGGAGGCTCGCCCGCGCCGCCTCGCTCAGCAGCGGGCGCTCCCGCTCCCGGGCGACGGCGTGCAAGGCGGCGGCGGAGCCCGGGCGCGGGAAGCAGGCGAGCGCGACCGCCGCGCGCAAGCGCGCCCGCAGGGGCGCCTCCGGCTCCTGTAGGCGCCGCACCAGCTCGTCGTAGTCGCTGCGGAGGGCGGCCTGCAGGGGCGCCTCGCCCGGCGTCGTCAGGTGGTGATGGACGTCCTCCCACAGGCGGACCAACGCGGCGACGTCGTGCGCCGCCAGCAGCGCCTCGGTGTTGGCGACGAACGCCCCCGGCTCCTCGGGCGCGCCCCGCAGCGCGCTCCACCGATCGCGCGCCGCGCTCTCGCTCCAGCCCCGCGCCGCCGAGACCTCCGCGCGCGCGCGAGCCAGGCGGACCTCGATGTCGCCCTCCCGGAACCCGGCGCCCCAGGCGAGGTCGAAGGCGCGCGCCGCCTGATCGTGCCGCCCCGCCTGCTCGTGCAGGCGCCCCTCCAGGTAGCTGCCCTCGGGGTCGAGGGGCCCCAGGGAGCGGGCGCGCCCCAGCAGCCGCGCCGCCTCCTCGGCATCCCCCCGCTCCAGCGCCAGGCGCGCCAGGGCTCGCCAGGCCCGCCCCAGCGTCGGGTCCAGCGCCACCGCCGCCTCGAGCTGCGCCCGCGCCGGCGCGGACTCGCCCCCCCAGGCGTCGCGGCGCAGGCGGTCCACCGCCTCCAGGCCGGCCACCTCCGCCTCGCGGGCCTCCCGGGCGCGCGCCGCCCCCAGGGCCTGCAGGCCCAGCCCGCCCGCCACCAGGACCAGCAACGACAGGGCGCCGCCGAGGGCGCTCACCGTCGAGTGGCGGCGGACCGCCTTCCAGGCCCGCTCCAGCGGCCCGGCCGGGCGCGCCGCGATCGGATGGCCCTCGAGGAGCCGGCGCAGGTCGTCCGCCAGCTCGGCCGCGCCGCCGTAGCGCCGGTCGGGCTTCTTCTCCAGGCACTTGAGGCAGATCGTCTCCAGGTCGCGCGGCAGCCCCGGCTGGTGCCGCGAGGGAGGGGTGGGCTCCGTCGTCGCCGCCGCCACCATCATGCTCACGGCGTCCTCGACCCCGAAGGGGAGCCTGCCGGTGGTGAGCTCGTACAGGATCACCCCCAGGGCGTACACGTCGGTGCGACGATCGATCTGGTCGAGGGCGCCGGTGGCCTGCTCGGGCGCCATGTAGGCGGGGGTCCCCAGGCGCGCCCCCGTGCGGGTGAGCCCCTCCCCCGACTCCACCTCCTTGGCGAGCCCGAAGTCGGTGACCAGCGGCTCGCCCCGCCGGTCGAGCAGGACGTTGGCGGGCTTGAGGTCCCGGTGCAGGATCGCCTCGGTGTGGGCGTAGTACACCGCCCGCGCGATCTTCTCGACCAGCGCGGCCGCCTCGCGCCACTCGAGGGGCCCGTCGCGCAGCCGGGCCTGCAGGGACTCCCCCTCGACGAGGTCCATGACCAGGTAGTGAATCCCCTGGTCCTCGCCCACCTCGTGGATCGGGACGATGTTGGGGTGGCGCAGGCGCGCCGTGGCGCGCGCCTCGACCTCGAACCGCCGTAGCTTGCTGGGGTCGGCGACCAGCAGCACCTTGAGCGCGACCTGCCGCTGGAGGCGAGTGTGACGGGCCACGAACACCGCGCCCTGGCCGCCGCGGGCCAGCTCGCGCTCGATCACGTACGGCCCCAGCCGTTCGGGCATGCGGCGGCCCCCGAGCCCGCCGGGCAGCGACGGCCCCCTCGCTGGCGGCCGCTGGCCGGCGGGCGCCCCGCCCCCCTCCCGCAGCACGGTGCCCCGGTCGCCGAGCGGCGTCACCGAGCGCAGGTAGTCGCGCACCTCCGCCGGGTCCTGCTCGGGCGGCCGCTCGCGGAGGACCGTCGCCTGCGCCGTCAGCTGCTCGCCGGCGACGGCGGGCGGGGCCAGCGGATCGGCCGGGGAGGGGTGCCCGCTCGCCCGCGCGAACAGCGCGCGCAGCTCCGGCAGGCGCTCGGGCGGCAGGTGCGGGGCGAGGAGGGACAGCAGCGGCTGCGCCCGCCCGCTGGCGCGCAGCTGCCCGCGCAGCAGCAGGGCGCCCCGCAGCGCGTCCTGCGACAGGTATCCCTGCGCCAGCGCGTGCTGCACCACCGCCTGCTCGGCATCGAGCGCGCTCACGCCCTCATGGTAGCGCCTGCGACGGCGCCGAGCCGCTGCGCCAGGCTACCGGTTGGCGAGCGGCCCCTCGGCCGGTCGCGCCGGGCCCGCGGGCTCCGCCGCGGGCTCGGCGGTCCAGGCGGTGGCGCAGGCGAGCGTGGCCACCAGCCACAGCGCCAACAGGGCGTAGCCCAGCAGCCCGGCGGCGTTCTCGGCCAGGGGCGCCAGGCGTGGCGACGACATGAGGGTGGTTCCGGGGGCCGGCTTCACGCTTCCTCCTCCCTCCACACGACCCGTCCCCCGCCCGAGGTTCCCGCGCTTCAGTTTGGCTCATGTGTCAAGGGGACTTAGGAACGACTTCAGCATTCGTCGGTCCTCGCCGGGGCTGGCTTGGTCGCTCGCGCTCGCAGGATCTGTTCCTGGACGCCGCCCGAAAGGAAACCCTCAGTCGCCCGCGGCCGCGGCGGCCGCGCCCACCAGCCCTCGGGCGGCGCGGCGGGTGTCGATCAGGCCGTCGCCGTCCATGAGGGCCCGGTCCGCGGCCTCGACGGTCCGCACCACGCCGACGCGCTCGTCGAGGACCCGAGCCAGGTCCGCGCGGCCGCGGGCGCGGAGGGAGTCGGCCACCGCGTTCAGCACGTCGGCCTCGTCCGCATAGGCCTCGAGGCGGTTGGACGAGGGGCTGCTCAAGGCCCCCTCGAGCGCCGCGCGGGCGCGGGAGCGACCGAGGCGAGCCGGGAGGTCGCCGCGGTCCCCGTAAGGGTCGCCGGGCGACCCGACCGCGGCGCCCGCCAGGAGCCACTCGAGGTGGTCCACCTTGGCCAGGAGCGGCTCGCCTCGCGCCCCGTCCTCGTAGATCGCGCGCAGGTGCTCGGTCCTGTCACGGTCGTACGAGTCGAGCACCGCGCTCACGTCCGCCTCGAGCTCCGCCTCGTCTCCCCGGAGGAGGTGGTCGGAGTAGGCCTGGAGCGAGCCGTAGCTGGCCTCCAGCCGGGCGCGGAGGGCGGGCTGCCCCGCCACCCACTCGACGATCGCGCGCCGTCGATCGCTCGCCAGCTTGGCCTGCCGCGCCAGGCGCTCGAGGCGCAGGGCGAGGAGCGCCTCGTCGGCGTGGAGCGGCTGGTAGAGGAAGTCGCGGTACGCGATCCAGGCCGCGTGGTAGGCGTCCGCGGCCGTGGCCAACTCCGCGTCGCTGGCGGCCTGCCTGGCAGCGGCCAGGAAGGCGTGGCCTGCCTCGGCGAGCGCCGCGCGGGCGGCGGCGTGGTCGAGGGCCGCGGTGACCCGCTGGTCGACCTCCTCGGCCACGTACAGCACCACCGCCAGCTCGGCGGCGGTGTAGAACCACCCGCCCAGCCGAGCCAGGCGGCCGGCCCCCGCGCCCAGCCGCGCCAGGGCGCCGCTGCGGCGAGCGGTCGCGAGGTCGGTCACCCACTTGATCCCGGCCACACCGCTCTTGACCGCCGCCGACGAGAGGCCGAGGGCGCCCACGGAGATCGCGAAGGCCCGCCCCTCGAAGCGCCCCTCCACGATCAGCGGGAGGGCCATGCCCGCGGCGAGCACCAGGTTGGTCTTGAGCAGCCCGTTGACGAAGCGCGGCTTGACGTAGCGCTGCAGGTAGCGGACGTAGGCCACCTCGCCCACCCGGGCGCCCGCCACGAACAGGCCGTAGTGCGCGTAGAAGTCGGTGGTCAGCAGCCCGTCGAAGAACTCCTCGATCCGCACCCGGTCCCCGGTGGCGGCGACCGCGGCCACCTCCTTGAGGAACAGGGCCAGGGCGAAGTGGGCCAGCCCCGCTCCCTCGCGGAGGGCCCGGTCGCGGGTGAGGCGGCTCCAGTCCAGGGTGCCGTCGGCGCGACGGTAGCGCTCGACCGTGCTGGCGCGGGGCCCCGCCGCCTCGGTCGCGATCGTCAGCAGGCGGGCGGGGTCGCGGGCGGAGACCCCCCGCCGCCCCTCGCGGTAGGCCTTGGCGAACAGCTCCTTCAGCTCCGCCTCGGGCAGGCCGCCGTCGGTCACGGAGGCGAAGCCTGCGTTGACGCGCCGGGCCATGCGGTCGAACAGGAGCGTCTCCACGTCGCCCCGCATGCCGCGGTAATCCGAGAGCCGCTCGGGCCACCAGGCGTAGTTGCTCTCGGCCCAGGCGCGCCGCATGGCCTCCCGGCTGTCGAGCCTGCCCTCGCCGTTGCCCACGTCGACGATCTCGCCCAGCAGCGTCACGTTCTGGTCGTGGAGCATGCCGTGGAAGTAGGTGCGGCCCCCGCCGATCCCGCCCTGGAACAGGCCCGCCGTGCGCCCGGCGCGCTCGACGAAGTGGCGGATCACGTCGAGGTCGGTCACCTGCCCGCTGCGGGCGACGCCCGCCAGCTCCGCCGCGATCTTGCCGCGCAGGGACTCGAGCAGGCGGCGCTTGCCGCGCGCCGACAGGTGGTCGAGGTCCGAGACCCGCAGGTTCTCCCGCGGCCGCCGCACGTACACCGAGACCGGGCGCCAGCCGTCCTTGTCGTTCCACTCCATGTAGGGCAGCGACACGATCGCCACCGGCTCGGCGACCGCCACGCCGGCCCGGTGCAGGGCCTCGCTCTTGTTCCAGTCGCGCACCGCCTCGGCCAGGGGGAAGGTGCCGGTGGCCTTGGAGTTGAAGCGGTTGCCGTTCGCCGCCCAGGGGGTGGGGCCGACGCCCTTGAGCACGTCGGCGGTCACGGCCCCCAGCGGGTGCCGCAGCTCGGGGCCGAGCACCGCGCGGCCGACCTCGCGGTGCGCCAGGCCGGCCCGCAGGGCGGCGCGCTCCGAGGGCTCGCCTGACGCCGAGCCGGCGCCTGCGCCTTCGGGGGCGACCACGCGCCCGTACAGGTCGAGGGCCACCCGCTCGCGGCTCTCGCCTGCGGGGAGCGGGAGCCGGTCGTTCAGCATCAGCAGCTCGGCGCCGTGGACGGCCTCCAGGGCGAGGACCCGGGTGTTGCGCTCCCCCAGGATCCTCACGGCGGCGTTGCGGGCCACCTCCTCGGCGTCGATCGGCGTGCCCCGGGCGCGGGGCGCGTTCGCGGCAGGCGTGGCCAGGGCGCGCTCGAGGACGCGCAGCTTCTGAAGCATCTCGGCCTCTCCGAGGAACTCCGCCCGCAGCTCGGTGCGGGCCACCTCCGCGGCCGCGGCCGCGCGGAACCGGGCCGCGTCGAAGGTCCCCCCCTGGGCGAGGTCGCGGAGCCAGCGCTCGAGGCCCAGCCGCGGCCCCACCTCCGCCAAGAACGGGTCGCGGGACAGGGTCTCCAGGAAGCGCGCGGCCGCCGCCTCGCGCGCCTCGAGGGTGGGACCCGAGCGGACCGCCTCGGCCTCGGCCACGAGGTCGAGGACCTCGCCCCGGAAGGGTTGGGTGGGCTGCGCCGCGCAGGGCGTCGCGGCCAGGAGCAGGAGGCCGAGGGCCGCGGGGAGCCCGGCGGAGCGAGGGTGAGGCGCTGGGGTCATGGGACCCCCAAAAAGCAAGGCTCGCACCAGGCCGCCGAAGGCTCTCTTAGTCCTTGCCCGCGCTCGCGCGCCAGCGGTGCGTCGCAGCTTCGTATCGGCCGCCGGCCGATCCGTCGCGGCGATTCGGCCATGGTTGCCTCCCCACGCGGCGCTGCGCTGCGGGAGCCCCGGGCCGCCGCCTTCGCGGGCACAATGCGCGGGAGCGAGGCGCACGTGAGCGAGCCCCCCACCGAGGCCCTGACCCTCCACCTCGACGGCGGCCAGACGCCGCTGGCCCAGCTGCGGGCCCTCGGCGGGCGCCCCTTCGATCACCCCGAGCAGCTGCCGGCCCGGGCGATCGACCCGGCAGCCTGGGTCCCCTTCGAACCGACCGCCGAGATCACACTCGAGGGCCGGCCGCTGGTGTGGCTGGCGAAGGACGGCTCGGAGGCGGCGGTCGACGCCCGGGCGTTCGGCGACCTGACCTGCGCCGACGCCGCGGGGCTCCCCGACGAGGGCGTGGCGGTGGGCCGCTGCACGACCGAGGGCCTCGCGCCCCGGGAGGTGGCGCGGCTGCTGATCCTGGCGTACGTGGTGCGCGCCAACACGCACACCACCGCCGAGGTGACCCTGGTGGCCGAGGAGGGCGGGCGGACGGTGTGGGAGAGCGAGGACACCTTCTTCACCAACCAGCGCAACGTGGTGACGTATCGGTTCGCGATCGAGGTGGAGGCAGGCGGACCGCTGAGGGTCACGCCCGTCCGCTGAGGAGCCAGGCGTCGGCCTCCGCCTGGAACACCACGTCCCCCCCCCGGCCCCCCCGCCAGCCCACC
>JAWLGW010000376.1:0-6472 GCA_041690735.1 Planctomycetota bacterium | reverse complement strand
GCTGGAGCGTCGCCTGCTGGCCCGCGTCCGCGCCACGCGCGGGCTGCGGGGCCTGGCGGTCTCGATCGGCGGGAGGGCGCGCGCCCTCGACCTGTTTGGCTCGGCCCACGCCCTCACCCGAGCGCTGCCCAAGCTGCTGCGCACGGCGCTCCTCGAGGCGGCGCTCGAGCGGGACCCCTCGGCCACCGAGGAGACCTACGGCACCGACGGCGCGCCGCAGACGATCGCGGGCGGCGTCACGGCGACCCGCGAGGACCACGCGCAGGCGGTGAAGCTCCTGGGCGGCTGCCGCGAGGTCGAGGCGGACGAGGCGCGCCTCGCCCACGGGGTGGCCGCGATCTACCGCGGCGCCGGCGAGCCCGGCGTCGCCGCGCTGTTCGTCGACGCCGACGGCGGGCTGCTCCACGCCGCCGCGCTGCCGTCCCCTTAGGCGGCTGGGTCACTCGCACTCGCGCTCGCGCTCGTGGTCGTGGTCGACCAGGCGCGAGCGCGACGTCTCGAGCCCGGTCAGAACGTCACCGACAAGGGCTGCTGGCCTTGTTCTGGACGCGTCCTCAGGCGGCGTCGGAGCTTCCGGACGACCGCGCTCAACCGCCAAGAGCGGCAAGATCGCCAAGAAGACAATGGTAGGGAAGGGAGCCGGCGGTCGAGCGACAGCTCCTCCCTTGGCGCTCGTGGCGTCCTTGGCGGTCGGGTCTTCGCGCCCTTGGCGGTTGCTGAAGGAGCTCTCCGACGCCGCGTCAGTCGGGACGACGGTACAGCGCCTCGAGCAGATCCGCGTGGCGCGCCGCGATCACCCGCCGCTTGAGCTTGAGGGTGGGCGTGAGGCTGCCCTCCTCGGGCGCCCACACCTCCCCCAGCAGGCGCCAGGCCTTGAGCTGCTCGAAGCTGGGCAGGGCGGCGTTTCGCTCGCGCACCGCCGCGTCGACCGCGGCCACGAGGTCGGGGTCGGCGGCCAGCCGCTCCAGGACGGGGCGGGCGGCCTCGTCGTCGCTCGGGTCGGCGGCGGCCGGCACCTTGCCCCGCTCCTTGCCCCAGGCGAAGGCGGCGTCGGGGTCCAGGGTCAGCAGCCCCACCAGGTAGCTGCGCCGGTCGCCGTGCACCAGGCAGTTGCCGAGGAGCGGGATCGTCTTGAGGTGGTTCTCGACCTTCTGCGGGGCGACGTTCTTGCCGTTGCTGAGGACGATCAAGTCCTTCTTGCGGTCGGTGATCCGCACGAAGCCACGGGGGTCGACCTCGCCGATGTCCCCGGTGCGGAAGAAGCCGTCCTCGGTGAAGGCGGCGGCGGTCGCCTCCTCGTCCCGGTAGTAGCCGGCGAAGACGCCGGGGCCGCGCACCAGCAGCTCGCCGTCATCGGCCACCCGCACCTCGGTCCCCTCCAGCGGCCGGCCGACCGTGCCGAACGCGAAGGCGCCGGGCAGGTTCAGGGTCGCGGGCGCCGCGGTCTCGGTGAGGCCCCACCCCTCGAGGATCAGCAGGCCCAGGGCGTAGAAGAACTCCAGCACCTCGGGGTCGATCGGCGCCCCGCCCGAGGTGAGGTAGCGGACGTTGCGCCCGAAGACCCGCGCCTTGAGGGGCGCGGGCACCCGGCGGCGGGCCAGGGCGGGGCGCGCCGCCAGGCCGACCGGCAGCGGCCGGCCCGCCTTGCGGTAGGGCGCGGCCGCGCGGCCGACGGCCAGGCCCCACTCGAACACGCGCCGCCGGTGGGCCGGCGCCTGCGCCAGCACCTCGTGCAGCTTGGCGTACAGCTTCTCCCACAGGCGAGGGACGCTGACCTGCACGGTCGGCTCCACCTCGCGGATGTCGTCCATGAGGGCGGCGTAGGAGCGGGCGAAGTAGGCCCGGGCGCCGGTGAGGAGGCCGCCGTACGAGGCCACCCGCTGCAGGGCGTGGGCCTGGGGCAGGAACACCACGCTGGTGTCCTGGGGCGAGTGCGGCAGCACCCGCGCCGCGGCGTGCACCGTGTAGGTCAGGTTGCCGTGGGTGAGGATGGCCCCCTTGGGTCGGCCGGTGGTGCCCGAGGTGTAGATCACCGTGGCGAGGTCGCCCGGCTCGACCTCCCGCCAGGCCGCGTCGAACCGCGCGCGGCCGCCCTCGAGCGCCTCCCCCTTCACCTCGAGGTCGGCCAGGCTGGGGTGGGCGTGGCAGGGGTCGATCGTGACGACCTCGCGCAGGTCCGGGAGGCGCGAGCGCGCGGCGGTGAGCTTGTCCGCCTGCGCCGCGTCCTCGACCACCGCCACCGCCGCCCCGGCGTGCTCCAGCTGATACGCCACCTCGTCGGCGGGCAGGGTGGGGTACACCCCCACGGTCACCGCGCCGAGGTGCAGGATCGCCAGGTCGACCAGGCCCCACTCGGGCCGGGTGGCGCTCACGATCGCCACCCGGTCGCCGCGCTCCACCCCCAGCGCCAGCAGCCCCTGCGCCACCCGGCGCACCCGCTCGGCGCTGTGAGTCAGGGTGACGCCGCGCCACCGGCCCGCTTCACGCAGGAAGGCCACCTCGTGGTGCGGCGCCGCGGCGACGCGGTGCTGGAACAGGGCGGGCACGCTGGGGTGGACCCACAGGCCCCCCAGCTCCACCAGGCGCAGCTCATCGGGCAGGGCGTGCAGCTGAGTCATGGGGAGAGCTTATCCCGCAGCCGGACGGCGTGAGCAAGCGGGGAGGCCCCCCGCGAACCACACTCTCCGCTATGATCCGCGCCCAACCACGAGGGGAGCGTTCATGGACCGCGAGCGGCTGCGCGAGCTCATCCTGGGCTGCGTTCACGAGGGCGAGGTGACCCTGGCCTCCGGCAAGAAGAGCGACTTCTACGTGGACGGGCGGCTGGTGACGCTCAGCGCCGAGGGCTCGGCGCTGGTGGGCGAGGCGGTGCTGGAGGAGGCGCGGGACCGCGGCGCCACGGCCCTGGCGGGGCCGACCACCGGCGCCTGCCCCATGGTGAGCGCGGCCGGGCTGCTGGCCCACCAGCAGGGGAAGACCTACAAGCTGGCGTACGTGCGCAGCGTCCCCAAGGGGCACGGCCTGCAGAAGGCGATCGAGGGGCCGGCCCTCTCCAAGGACGACCGGGTCCTGGTGGTGGACGACGTCATGACCTCGGGCGGCTCGGTGGCCCAGGCGATCGAGCGCCTGCGCGAGGAGACCGGCGCCGAGGTGGTGGGCGCCTTCTGCCTGGTCGACCGCGAGGCGGGCGGCAAGGAGCGGCTGGCCGAGGTCGGCGTGGAGCTGCGCTCGCTGTACACCCGCTCGGACCTCAAGAAGTAGATCGGAGGCCGCCGTGTTCCAGAAGGACCTGCTGCAGGACAAGGTCATCGTCGTCACCGGCGGCGGCTCGGGGCTGGGCAAGAGCATGGCCCTGCGCTTCGGCGAGCTGGGCGCCAAGCTGGTGGTCACCAGCCGCCGGCAGGAGGTGATCGACGCCGCGGTCGGCGAGCTCGAGGCCAAGGGGGCCGAGGGCCTGGCGGTCGCCTGCGACGTGCGCGACTACGGGCAGGTCGAGGCCATGGTCGCCAAGACCGTGGAGCGGTTCGGCAGGGTCGACGCCCTGATCAACGCCGCCGCCGGCAACTTCCTGTGCCCCACCGAGGAGCTGACGCCGGGCGGCTTCAACGCCGTGGTTCAGATCGTGCTCGGCGGCACCTTCAACTGCACCCACGCGGTGGGCAAGCAGATGATCGCCCAGGGCACCGGCGGCTCGATCCTGTCGATCACCACCACCTACGCCGAGGTCGGCTCGTCGTACGTGATCCCGTCCGCCTGCGGCAAGGCGGGCGTGTTGGTGCTCATGCGCTCGCTGGCGGTGGAGTGGGCCAAGTACAAGATCCGCTGCAACGCCATCGCCCCGGGCCCGTTCCCCACCGAGGGCGCCTGGGCCAAGCTGGTGCCGCCGGGCATGGAGGAGGTCCTCAGCCCCGACAAGATCCCCGCCCGCCGCTTCGGCGAGCACCACGAGCTGGCGAACCTGGCCTCGTACCTGCTGGCGGACGGCTCGGCCTACATCACCGGGCGCCAGATCACGATCGACGGCGGCGAGTCGCTCATGGCGGGCGAGTTCAACGGGCTGACCCTGCTCGACCCCCAGAACGTGGCGCAGGTCATGCGCATGATGCGTCCCCAGAAGAAGGGCTGAGCCCGCCGCGGTGGCTGCTCGCCCCTCGTCCCGCTGGGGGCTGTTGCTGATCAACCTCGGCACCCCCGACGCTCCGCGCACGCCCGAGGTGCGCCGCTACCTGCGCGAGTTCCTGTCCGACCCGCGGGTGATCGACATCGCCCCCTGGAAGCGGTTCTTGCTGGTCAACACGGTTATCGCCCCCTTCCGGGCCCCCCGCTCGGCCGAGGCCTACCAGCAGGTGTGGAGCGAGCGCGGCTCGCCCCTGCGCTTCTACGGCGACGACCTGGCGGACAAGCTGCGGGCGCGCCTGGGCGTGCCGGTGGTGCTCGCCATGCGCTACGGTCAGCCGAGCATCGCCGCCGGCCTCGCCGCCCTGCGCGACCAGGGGATCGATCGGGTGGTGACCTTCCCCCTGTTCCCCCAGTACGCGTCGTCGTCGTGGGGCTCGGCGGTGGCCGAGCTGTACCGGGCCGCCGGCACCCTGGAGGCGGTCCCCAGCCTGCAGGTCGTCCCGCCCTACTACGACCACCCCGCCTTCCTCACCGCCTTCGCCGCCCGCGCTCGCCCGGTCCTCGACGAGCTGAACCCCGACAAGGTGCTGTTCAGCTTCCACGGCCTCCCCGAGCGCCACCTGCGCCAGACCGACCTGTCCCCCACCCCGCGCTGCCTCGCCCGCGAGGACTGCTGCGCCCGGGTCGAGGACGCGAACCGCTTCTGATACCGGGCCCACTCCTTCGCCACCGCGCCGGGGATAGCCGCCGCCCTCGACCTGCCGGCGGAGCGGGGGGAGGTGGGCGTCCAGTCCCGCCTGGGGCGCGAGCCCTGGCTGCGCCCTTTCACCGACGTGCGCCTGGAGGAGCTGCCCCAGGAAGGCGTGAAGCGCGTCGCCGTGGTCTCTGCCTCCTTCGTCGCCGACTGCCTGGAGACCCTCGAGGAGCTGGCGATCCGCGGCAAGGAGAGCTTCGAGGGCGCCGGGGGCGAGGCCCTGGCCCTGGTCCCCTCCCTCAACGCGGAGGACGACTGGGCGGACGCGGTGGCGACGATCGTGCGGGAGGTGGTGCCGGCGGAGGGCTGATCACGGTCGCCACGCCGGCGCGCGTCTCCCGGTGCTCGATCAGCCGCTCGCTCGCGTACTGCGGGCTGGCGTCGAGCCGGGCCCGCAGCGCGTCGAGCGTGGTCCGCGCCGGGTCGTAGCGCAGGGTCACTCGCCCCCGCCCCACGTCCACCCGCGTCTCCAGCAGTCCGGGCGTCCCCTCCAGGGCCGTCCCCACCCGCACCGGGCACCAGGTCCCTCAGGTGAGGCCGGTCACCTCCAGGACGGCGTCGCGGTAGACCGGTGGCAGCTCGACGGGGCGGGGCCGCGCCAGCCACAGCGCGCCCGCGACCGCGAACACCGCGACCGCCGTGGCGAGCTGGATCCTCCGCTGGGTCCGTTCGGGTCGCGCCATGCCTCTCCGGAACGGCTCACCCGCTCCCGTCATTCCCGCGCCGCGGCGGCCAGGCCCGCGCCGAGCACCTCCCGCTCCGCCGAGCGTACGACGTCTCCATGCCCGCGACCATGCCCGACCCGAGCGCCGCGTCGCGGACCTCCCGCGAGGGGTAGGTGACAGGGACATCGATCAGCGCGCGATCGCCGGGGCGCGGGCTCCCCCGACCGGGCGACCGGGTCGGCGCGATTCCCTTGTCGCTGCGCAGCCGCGCGCCTACCGTACGGTCATGCGTCGCCACCATCGGGGATGGCTCCTCCTCTGCACCTTCACCGTGATCACCGGCGTCGCGTTCGTCGTCTGGACGCGTGCCCGGCGGAGCGACCACGAGCGACTCGTCGACCGCCTGCGGGCGCTGGCTCGGCGGGTGGAGCCGTTCGAGTTGCCCAAGGAGTTCGACGACGAGGCTGCGCTCGCCCGCCTCCGCGAGCAGGCGCCCGAGGCTGTGGCGCGCGCGGAGGCGGCGCATCGGCCGTTGCGGCTCGGATCCGAGCTGACGGTGCACAGCTTCTTCGATGCAGTCCTCGAGCGCTTGTTACCGCTCGAGCCAGACTGGGCCCTGGTTCTCGGCCTGCACCCGCACCCGGTCGAGGTGACGGACTGGTGTGATCCGCAGCGCCGGGCCAGCCTGCTCCTCCTGTATCGCGATGTGTATCGAGCCGTGCGGGCCTGGCCGGCGCCCGAGACGCTCCGCCCGCACGACCGCACCGACCTTCGAGTTCTGGCTGCCGAGGCGGAGGTGGCCCTTCGCTGGCGCGACGAGGGACTGGCGGACGAGGCCCTGATCGCGCTGGAGGAGACGTTCACGGGGCTCGTGACGCTCCAGGCGATCGATTGTTGCCCGGAAGAGGCCCGCCAGCGGGACGCGGTGCGGCGA
>JAWLGW010000375.1:0-6484 GCA_041690735.1 Planctomycetota bacterium | reverse complement strand
TGCCGTCGCGCCCGCCGCTGCTGCAGCTCGAGGAGCTCGGCCTCCCCCGGGCGCAGCCGGCGGGCCTCCGCGAGGCGCCGCGCGGCGCCGTCGAGGTCGCCGGCCTCGAGCCGGGAGCGGGCCTCGCGCGTAGCCCGCGCGAAGGCCAGCTGCGTCAGCTTGGGCTGCACGCCGGGGTCCTCCCGGAACAGGTCCGTCAGGTCCTTGGCCAGGCGCAGGTAGTGGGCCTCGTCCGCCGGGGCGAGCGTATGGCGGGCCCGCTGGAAGGCTCGGTCGATCTCGTCGACGAGCGCCGCGCGCAGCGCGTCCAGGCGAGCGCGAGCCACGCTGCCCGGGTCGCCCAGCTGCAGCGCTCTGCGGTAGGCGGCGACCGCCTCGGCCCGTGAGCCGCTGCTCTCGGCGCGCGCGGCCGCGGCCAGCTCGCCCCGCCGGCGCGCCTCCCGCAGCAGGTCCTGGTAGTCGCGCTGCGCCCGGCCCGGGACCTCGGCCTGCCGTCGCACCAGGAGGGCCTCCGCCTCGGCGAACTCCCCGGCCTCGAGGAGCGCGCGCGCCTCGGTGGCCAGCAGCCCCCAGCGGACGCGCTCGGTCAGCTCGACCCGCAGCGCCGCGCCGACGCCCACCGTGCCGAGCTCCCCCAGGCGCTCGCTGGCGCGGAGGTAGCTCTCCTGCTGCTTGGCGGGGCTGGTCGCCTCCTGCGCGTCGGTCACCCACCGGCGCACCTCCGCCACCCGTGCCCGGTTCTGGACGGCGCTGACGCCGAGGGCGGCGCCCACCCCGACGCCGCCGAGCAGCACGACGCCCGCCACGATCGCCAGGAGGCGGAGCCGAAACCGCTTGCGCGCCACGTACGCCTCGGGCTGAAAGGCGCCCAGGTCGTCGAGGTCGATCCGCTCCAGGATGAAGCTGCCCCCGGACTCGCCCTGGCCGCCCCTCGGCTCCTCGCCCCAGCCGGCTGCCTGCGCGAGGTCGCTCTCGAACAGCGCGCGTCGGTCCTCGCCGGGCAACGCCTCGTCCGAGAGGCCGAGCTCGACGGCGCTCGCCAGGAGGCGATCGTCGCCCTCGCCGCTCTCATGCAAGGCGGTGAGGCTCCGCTCCAGGCTGTCCGAGGCGGCGAAGGGGGACCGGCCCAGGCGCGCCGCGGCAGGTGGCGGGGCGGGCTCGCGCCCCAGGCGCGAGAGCGGCTCCTCGCGGGTGTCGTGCAAGGGGATCGTCGGCAGCGACGGCTGGGGGTCAGGGGGCCGGGAGGCGCCGAAGGACGCCCCCCCGATGCCGGCGCCGCCTCCCAGGCCAGACTCGCTGCTCAGCCCCAGCGGGGGCGGGGACGACTCGACCAGGGGCCTCGGCGCGGCGCGACGCGGCGCGGGAGGGGGAGCGGGCGGCGAGGTGTGCGCCTCGGCCGAGCTGGCGCTGAACCCGCCGCCGCCGAAGGCCTTGATGCGGCTGATCACCTCCGACATGAGGGCCCGGTGCTGCGCCGCGTCGATCGTCCCCTGGGTCAGGAGCAGGCTCCCCAGGCGCACCCGGTAGCGCTGTCGGCGCTGCTCGGCCGATGCCCGCTCGAGGGTGCCCCGGTCCACGAGCCCGCGCCCGAGCGCCACGTCCGCGTACAGCGCGTCGAGCCGCATGACCTGACTGGCCGCCATCGCCTCCCGCACGCGGGTGACCTGACGTTCGTCGAGGAGCCCCTGCTCCACCAGGAGCTGAGGGGCGGGCAGCCCTCGGGCCGACGCCTCCGCGGCCACCCGCCGAGCGTGCTGCGGCTCGACCAGGCCGTTCTTGACGGCGATCTCGAGGAAGAAGCGGTCGTCGAGGGCGAGCGACGCGGCGTCGTGCATGGCTGAAGGGGCCCGGTGCGGGCCTCAGCCTAACACTACGGAGGGGCGCGCGCGGCTCAGCGCAGGCCCGCGAGCTGAGCGCGGAGGTGGAAGGTGCCGCCGCTCTCGGCCGCCAGCGTGCCGTACAGGTCGCCGAGCGCTCGCTCCAGGTCACGCCGCGCCGCCTCCGCCCGGGGATCGCCCTGCGGCGCGGGCGGCAGCACGCACACCACGTGGAGGGGGACGGCGCGCGCCCGCTGCGCCTCGCGCACCCGCTCCACCAGCGCGGCCGGGTCGCGATCGCCGAGGCCGCGCTCGGGCAGGCCGCCCACCAGGAGGTACAGCTCCTCCACCGCCGGGTCGCCCAGCGCGCTCAGCAGCGGATCGCCCACGTCGCGCCGCCCGCTGGCGCGCTGCGAGGCGGCGAAGGCGACGGCCGCGGCGGCGTCACGCCCCAGGGCCTCGGCGCTGCGGCGCCAGCTGCGGCCGGTCGTGGTCAGCACGTTCGCGGCCGCCTCGCCCAGAGCGGCCGCGGGCAAGGCGCGGGCGAGCTCGCGCGTGGCCGCGTCCAGGCAGGTGATCGGGGCGGGCGCCTCACCCTCGGCGGGCGCGGCGGGCTGGTGGAGCGTCACCTGCATGCCGCTCGAGGTGTCGAGGACGAAGCCCACACCGCCGGCGACGAAGCGCTCGGGCAGCAGGCGGTCCCCCGCGATGGTGAGGCCGGTGGTGGCGGGGCCGGGGCGGCCGTTCGCCTGCGCCAGCGCGTGGCTGGCGTGGAAGGCGGCCAGCCCCTTGGCGCTGCGCGCGGCCCGCCCCAGTTGGCTGGCGATCGGGGACAGCTGATCGGCGGGGCGCCCGGCCAGGATCCGCCAGGCGACGCGGGCGGGGTCGGGCTGCAGGCCCGCCACCGCGGCCGCCAGCCCCGCGGTGACGGCGGCCCCGGGTCCGTCCGCCAGCGCGCGCAGCAGCCGCAGCTGCAGCGCCGCCTCCCGGGCGCGGCCCAGGGCGTCGAGGAGGACGGCGTGGACCTCGGGGGCCGTGTTGCGCGCGAAGCCTCGCACCGCCGCCTCGGCCAGGGCGGCGTCGCCCCCTTCGAGCAGGTCGCGGACGAGGGGCGCGGCGCGGCGCGCGTCGGGACAGGCGGCGATCTGCTCCACCAGCGCCGCGGCGCCTGGCCCGCCCGTCGCCAGCGCGTCCTTGAGCGCGCGCCGCACCGTGGAGGCGTCGCGCGACGAGAGCGGCTGCGTCAAGTCCACCTCGATCGCAGGGGCCGCAGGCGCCTCGCCCTCGGCGGGCGCTCGGTAGCGGGGCAAGTCGATCCGGGTGGCGCGCCCCCCGCCGACCAGCGACAGGCCGCTCACGAACTCGCCGAAGGCGCGCTCCGCGGTGGTGGCCGCCAGCTGGGCGGTCGCGCTGTCGGCGTCCTCGGGGGCCAGCTGCAGGCGGACGACGTGCACCCGCACAGGTCGACCCCACAGCTGCTGCGTCAGCGCCTCCAGCGCCTCGGCGGCGGCGCCGGGCCCGCGGGTGGAGGGCGGCCCCACGAGGAACAGGAACACCTCCTGGGGCGGCGCCTCGAGCGCCAGCGCGTCCCCCAGGGCCCGGACGGGGTCGCGCTGGTAGTCGCGGTGCGGACGGCGTGCCAGCCACTCGGCGGCGGCGTCCACGTCGCGGCGCCCCGACCAACCGCGGCCGAAGGCGTCTACGCGCCCGCCGAAGCGCGCCACGTAGAAGCGGGTGTCGTCGCCCAGGCCGCGCAGCGCCTGGGTCACAAGCCGGGCGGCGAGGGCCTGCGGCGACACCGGCCCCACCGGCCCGACGGGCTCGGGCGCCTTGCCTCCTCCGGCCTCGGCCGCCTCGGCGGCTGCCTGCTCCGCCTCCTGCCGGGCGATCACATCCTCGAACGCCTCCGCGGCGGCGGCCTCGCTGGCGTCGATCAGGAAGGCCACCCGGTCGAGGTGCGCCAGGCGGTCCGGCAGCCCGGTGAGGGGCTGGACCAGCGGCTCCGGGAAGCCATCGGGCCGACCGCTGCCCACCAGCTCGAGCGCCCGCGCCGCCGCCCACCGCACGGCCTGGGAGCCGTCGCGCAGGAGCCGCCGCAGGGACGAGGCGGCGGGGCCGGCCCGGGAGCCTTGCCGCGCCAGCGCCTCGGCCGCCGCGACCCGCAGCGCCTCGTCCTTGTCGCGCAGGGCCCGGGTCAAGGCGCTCACGGCGCGCTCGTGGCGGACCGCGCCCAGGACCCCCGCCACCAGCGGGCGCAGCCGCCCGGGCACCCTGTCGAGCCCCTTGGTCAGGGCCCTCACGGCCGCCTCGTCCGAGACCGTGCCCAGCAGGTCCGCCGCCTGCTTGCTCACGCGCCAGCTGTCGCTGGGGACGCCGACCTCGAGGAGGTGCTCGACGGTGTCGTCCGCCTCCTCGGCCAGCATGCGCTCGGCCGCCGCCCGCAGGGCGCCGGCGGCCGCGGTCAACTCCTCGGCCTCCAGGCGGCCGCCCTCGAGGCGCTGGCGGGCCTCGTCGTAATCGTCGCGGGCGCTGCGCCACTCTCGCTGTCCCGCCTGGGCCGCGCCGGGGACGAGCGTGACGAGCAGGGCGAGGAGCGCGACCTGACGAAGGGGCATGACGACCTCCCGGGAGGGGGTGGGCGGAGCATCCTATTCGAGGGAGGGCCCCTGGGACGACACGAGCGGAGAGGTGAACAGGTTCCCGCGCTACCGGCGGAAGGTGGCGCTGAGGGTGACGTCCTCGACCACCACGTTGGGGCCCGTGTTGAACAGGCGAACCGCCACCGCGCCCGTGGCCGGGTCGACCAGGTCCGCGATCAGCGGGTCCCGGCGCCGCTGCGGCCAGTGCATGTTGCCGTGACCGTCGTCGGGCTCGAGGCGGCCCACGTCGACCAGCGGCACCCACTGGCCGAGGCGGAAGCTGAAGCCCTCCAGCCGGAGCAGGTCGGGCTGCGTGGGGCGGGGCGAGAGGCGCCAGTCCACCCGCAAGGACTCCACCGCGAGGGGCGCGTCGGTCGCCGCCGGCAGCTCCCAGGTCCACAGGACCCAGCCGGGTCGCTCGGCCGCGAGCAGGTCGCCCTCCAGGACGGGGGCGGTGCCGGTCCGCCCTTGCGTGGGCAGCCACGACGGGGCGCGCTCGCCGATCGAGTGCGCGGCGACGCGGGGGCGCAGGAGGCTCAACGAGTGTCGACCCGCGGCCAGCTCCACGTGCACCTCGCACACCACCAGCGCGCGGGCGAGCTCCAGCCGGCCGGGCTCCGCCAGCTGCACCCCCTGCGGATCGACCGCGGCTCGGGCCAGCAGCAGGGCGGGGAGCTTGCCCGGCAGCCGCGGCACCCGCTGGAGCCGCCGCAGCAAGGTGGCGCCGATGCGGCGCGGCCCCGAACCTCCGTAGGGCTTGCCGCCGGTGAGGGAGTAGCCCAGCGCATCGCCGTAGCGCGCCGGGTAGCTCTCCTTGGCGTCCCGGAACAAGGCCGCCGCGATCCTGGGCTCCACCCGGCGGGGCTCGGTCAAGCGCGCCAGCGGGCTGCCCGAGAGCGCCAGCCGCCCGCCGGGCTGGATCGCGTCGAGCTCCACCATGCCGGCCTCGAGGAGCAGGACCGGGTCCTCGAGGCGCAGCTCGGTGCGGTTGGCGATCTCGCCGCTGAGGAGGTCGCGCTCGAGGGTGAGCCGAGGGTCGAGGGAGCCGAGCTCCGCGGCCCGCAGGCTGCGAAAGCGGCGCAGGGCCCAGGTGTCGAGGGTGAGCGCCTCGAGGGCCGCGGCCTCGCCTCCCTGCACGACGCGCCCCTCGCGGTTCGCCTTCTGCTCGGCGATCGGGCCGACCATGGCCGCCGCGGGACCGACGGCGGAGGTCAGCCCGCGGTCGGTCGAGTAGTAGCCGGTCATGACCTCGACGCGGCCCGGCCCGGGCGCGCCAGCGGGCAGCTCCACGACGCCCACCTGCGTGCACAGGGCCTGGGAGCCCTTGTAGAGGAAGCCGAGGCCCCAGAAGGCGAGCCCGAACAGGACCGCCACCGCGGCGCCGGTCGCCGGGGCCAGCCCCAGGCGGCGCCCGCGGACCAGCAGCAGGTAGTTGAGCGGGCTCACCAGCGCCACGTACAGGATCAGCAGCGGCGCCACGATCCAGGTCGAGGGCGGCTCGAGGGTCTCGAGCGCCTCGGAGAGGTTGAGCAGCAGCTCCTCGATGGGCGGCGCGGGAGGGTTGGCCTCGCCGCTCTCGGGGTCCTCGCGCGAGGGCCGCAGCAGGCTCGCCCCCAGCTCGCCCGCCTGCACCCCCGGCCACCGCCACAGCGGCGCGGCGTCCACCGGGAAGGCCAGGTAGGTGACCCACCCCGCTCCGTGGCGCCCGCGCACCACCAGGGGGTCCTGGCCGTCCCCGGCGAGCACCCCCGCGTCCGAGCGCGCCTGCACCTTGCTGACCAGGACCGGCGTGGCGTGAGGCGCCGCTCGCCGCGGCGCCAGCGCCCGCAGCGCGGTGAGGGGGCGCTCGTGCACCTCTCCCGCGGCGCCCGTGACGGGGAGGGCCGCGACCAGCGGGCGAGGGAGGCGCCCCCGGCCGCCCGAGCTGGCGACGATCAGGTCGCCTCCGGCGGCGGTCCACTCGAGGAGCGGCTTCGAGAGGGCCTCGGGCAGGTGGTCGGGGTCGAGGTCGGCCACCATCACCGCGTC
>JAWLGW010000374.1:0-6485 GCA_041690735.1 Planctomycetota bacterium | reverse complement strand
CCGTGCACGGGCGGCGCACGGCGGTCGCCTGAGCCACGCGCAGGTCGAGGTACGGGTTCCAGCGCATTCTTCCCCTCGCGGGAGGAGTCTAGCGCTCCCGGGCGAGGCGCGAAAGGCGCGTGCGCGGCGGCGGCGCGCGGGGTAGGACGGAGCAGAGGGAGGCACTCCATGGAGATCCGCGGCGTCCGTCCCGCTGCCCCGCCGTCGATCCACCCCGCGGCCTGGCTGTCGGTCGGGGCGGGCCTGCTGGCGCTCGTCGCCTCGGCCGTGGGGTTCATGGGCGGGGTCAGCGTCCACTCCGAGCGGCTGAAGGCGCCCCCCGGGGCGGCGGCGGCCGGCCTCGAGGAGGCCTATCGGGAGACCGAGGCGGTGCCGCTGAAGCCGGGCCGGTACGTCCTCACGGTCCGCATGGAGCGCGACCGGCACCGGTCGCTGCTCGGGCACCACGTCGACTACACCGTCACTTCGCCTCAGCTGGAGGGGTGGCGCGAGGGCGGCTCGCTCCGCCTGACGGGCAAGGACCGCTCGACGGCACGCGGCCGCAGCCGCAGCCGCGGCTCCGACACCGACAAGGTGCAGGTCGAGATCCCCGCCGCCGGGTCGTACGCCTTTCGCTACGCCTTCCCCCCCGACGAGACCCGCGTGGCGCGGTTCTCCATCTCGCCCACCTGGTTCGACTACCGCCTGCCGCTGCTGCTCGGCCTGGCGCTGGTGGTCGGCGCCGCCGCGGGGAGCCGCGGGCTGCGCGAGACGCTGCTGGAGACGCTGTCCAGGCGGAGCGGCTAAAGCCGCCCCCCCTCAGCGCCGAAGAGGGGGGCGGGAGGCTGCGCCGGTGCTCGAGAGCGCGCTGCTCATGACGGCCACCGCCGGCGCGGTGAGCGGACTGGCCGCGCTGGCGCGCAGCGAGGGGCGCCCGTGGGCGGTCGTCGAGGCGCTGGTGTTGGGGCCGAGCGCCTCCGCGTCGGCCTCGGCGCCGAGCGCCGTGGTGGACCTGCGCTTCTGGACCTTCGTGGCCGCAGTCGGCACGGCGCTCACCGCCGTGGTGGCGTTCCCGGGCGCCTTCCGGCCGCTGCCTCCGGGCGAGCTGGCCTTCGTGCTGCTCCTGGGCCTCCCGCTGCTGGCCGTCGGCCAGGCCGCCGCCGCGGACCTGCTCCGGCGCCGCCTGCCGCTCGACGACTGGCTGCCACAGGAGACGGGCAGCGCCTCGCGCAGCGCCTCGCGCGACGCCTCGCGCGACGCCTCGCCCGGGGGGGCGCCCAGCGCCCCCGCGGCCACCGAGCTCGCGGCCCAGTGCGAGCGAGCGGCGCGAGAGGTCCAGCACGCCCGGGCTCAGACCGCCGACGCCGGGCGCCTGGCGGCGCTCGACGCGCTGGCCGAGACGGTGAGCGAGTACGCCGCTGCCCTGGCGGCGCCCGAGGGGCCGGGCGAGCCGGAGGTCCTGCGCGCTCGCCTGCGGGGTGTGATCACCCTCGCCCGCTCCTGCCTGGCCGAGGAGGTGCGCGAGGCCGCCCGCACGCTGGGGGTCCTGCCCGACGCCACGCCCGAGGCGATCGACGCCGTGTTCGCCGCCCTGGCCCGGATCTACGACGGCCCCGGCGCCCTGCCCGGCACCAGCGCCGAGCGGTACGAGGAGCTGAAGGGGGCCCGCGCCCGGCTGCGCCGGCGGCCGACCGCCGCCGACGGCGCGCCGATCTTGATCCGCTCGGACGCGCTGCGCCGCCGCGCGGGCTGAGCGAACACGACGAGGGGGAGACCGCATGGGACTGCAGCATCGTTCGCGGGGGGTCGCGCTGGCGACCGCCCCTGGCTCTCGCACCGCCCTGGACCTGGCGCTGGTGCTCGACACCACCGGGAGCATGGGCGTCCACCTCGCACAGCTGCGCCGGCACCTGCGTGAGCTGAGCGGCGAGCTGCGCGAGCACGTGGACGACCTGCGGTGCGCGGTGGTGGCCTTCAAGGGGCACGGCGGCGAGGACGCCTACGTCACGCGCGAGCTGCCCTTCACGCGTCGCCTCGACCGCCTGCGCCGCTTCCTGGAGGACCCCCACACGGCCGCGGGCCGGGGGGGCGGCGCCGAGGCGGTGGAGTGCGCCCTGCGGGTGGCGGGGGGCCTCTCCTGGCGGCCGCGCGCCCGCAAGGCGCTGCTGCTGGTGGGGGATCGGGCGCCGCTGCGGACGGGGCGCTGCCCCCACGGGGTCGACTGGCGCGACGAGGTGGAGCTGCTGGCGGCCAGCGGGGTCGCGCTGCACGCGGTGTGCGTGGGTGACGACGTGCAGGCGCGGCGCGTGTTCGAGTACGCGGCGGCCCGCACCGGCGGCGCCTTCCTGCCGCGGGTGCACGTGCGCGACGTGGCCAGCGCCGTGGCGTCGATCTGCCACCGGGAGGCCGGCGACCTGGGCCGCTATCGCGCCCGCCTGGCCCGCCAGGGCGCCCTCACCGCGACCCGCGCCGCGCTGCTCGAGAGCCTGGTTTGAGGTGACGCCGTCTCCGCCTTGACCCGCTCCCCCAGGTGCGGGAGAGTCGCCCCTCTCCCGGAGGGCGGCGTGGGCAAGAGGCAGAGCGAACGGCGGCAGGCCATCAGCACTCGGGTGCAGGTGTTGGCGCCGGGCGAGGCCAAGGAGCCGCGCGAGATCGGGGCGGTGGAGCGCACCACCGACCCCGAGCGGGGGCGCGAGGTCGACCTGGTCCGGATCCCGGCCGAGGCGGTGAGCAACAGCCGCTCGCGGCGGGCCTTCAAGCGCCATCTGACGGCCGCGCAGCGGCTCGAGCACCCTGCCCTGCACCCGATCCTCGACGGCGGCACCGACGACGGAGAGGGGCGGGCGTTCCTGGTCGAGGAGCCGGTCGAGGGCCGCACGCTGCGGGCGGCCCTCGACGCCGCCGGCCCGCGGAGCGCGCCGGCGGCCCTCGCCCTGGCGCGCGACCTGCTCAACGGCCTGGCGCACGCCCACCACCGTCGGCTGGTGCACGGCGGCCTCTCGCCCCGCGGCGTCCTGCTCACGGGGGAGGGCGCAGGCGCGCGGGCGCGCCTGCTCGACTACGGGTTCGCCCGCGTGGTCGGCGAAGAGCGCGCGACGCCCTTCGGCCCCCTGCGGGGGGACGCGGATTACGCCGCCCCCGAGGCGATCAAGGGCGAGCCCCTCGACCCGCGCTCCGACGTCTACTCGGTGGGGGTGATCCTGTTCGAGGCGCTGACCGGGCGGCACCCGATCCCCGCGCCGGGCAAGGACCCGCTGCTGCGGCGCCTCAACGAGACCTGCGATCGCCTCCCCGAGGGCACCGCGGAGGACCCCGCCCTGGACCGGCGCCTGCGCGACGCGCTGGCCCGGGCCACCGCCAAGGACCCCGGCCGCCGCTTCGGCGGGGCTCGCGCCTTCCTGCGCGCCCTCGCCGGCGGCGAGGCCGACGCCGAGCCATCTTCTTGGCCGGAGCCCGCGGAGGCCGGCGGCGCGTGCGCGGCCTGCTCACAGTCCGTGCCGCGGGCGGAGGACCGCGCCTGGAGCCGCAAGCGCTCCGATCGCCCCTTCGTGTGCGTGGTGTGCGAGCGGCTGCACTGCGGCGCCAGCCACTGGGAGGCGCGCTCGGCCACCTGCAAGAAGTGTCGCGACAAGGCGCCGCCGGCGCCGGCGGCCGCGGCGCCGGCGGACCTCGACCTCGAGCCCCCGCCGCCCGAGCGGACGGCCGAGCCGACGGCCGCGCCGAGCGAGGAGGCAGCGAACGAGGCCCAAGCCCCCCCGGCGGCGGAGGCCCCGAGCGCCCCCGAAGGCGCACCGGTCGCGCGGGCGGCGGGGCAGGAGGCGGATGGCGCCGGCACCTCGTCCCGGCCGACCAAGCGGCGTGAGGCGCTCCAGGCCCTGCTGTCGCGAGAGAGCGCCATGGACTGGATGGCGCTCAAGCCCCGCCGCTCCGACTCGGACCCGGAGACGGCTGAAGAGGCGCCAGCGCCGGCGGCCCACGCCGAGCGCGACGCCGCAGCCGCAGCCACGCCGGAGCGGGCCACGCCGGAGCGGGACACGCCGGAGCGGGACACTCCGGAGCGGGACACGCCGGAGCGGGACACGCCGGAGCGGGACACGCCGGAGCGGTCGGGGCCGGAGCGGTCGGGGCCGGAGCCAGAGCGGTCCAGCGCCCCAGCCTCCCGCTCGGCCGCCTCGCCCCGGGAAGCGGTCGAGGACGCGATCCTGGGCGCCTGGGACGACGCTCGTCGGCGCGACACGGAGGCCTCCGAGCGGCAGCGGCAGCGCCAGGCTGCGGCGCCTGGGGCGCCGTCTGCGGCGCCGTCTGCGGCGCCGTCTGCGGCGCCGTCTGGAAGCGGCGGGATCGCCGCGCCGGAGGCGCCCGCGACGCCGCTGGCCGTCAGCCGGCCGCCGGCCTCCCGCCGGCGTGAGCCGCTCACGCCCAAGCTGGTGGTCGCCGCCCTAAGCGCGCTCCTGCTCTACGGCGGCTGGAAGTGGAGCGAGGCGCGCAGCGAGGTCCGCAGCCTCACCGGGCACCTGGAGGACAGGCGCCAGGCGCTGCTCACCGCGCAGACCGAACGCGAGCGGCTGCGGCAGGAGAACGACCGCCTCGAGGCCGCGCAGGGCGAGCTGCAGCAGGCGAGGGCGACGGCCGAGGCGGTGCAGCACAAGCTCGGCGAGCAGCGCGACCAGCTGACCAAGGCCCAGGCGGAGCTCGCTCGTCGGCTGGACGCGCTCTCCACCGAGCGGGACCGGCTGGAGGCCGCCTTGAAGAAGGCCCAGCAGCGGGGCGACGGGCTGGCGGCTGCGCTCGAGGAGCGCGAGGCCGAGCGGGCCGCGGCGGCGAACGCTCAGCGGCTCGCGCAGGAGCGGGTCGCGCAGCTCGAGGCGGCGCTGGCCTCCCTGCAGGTGGAGCACGACGCCCTGACGCGCGAGGCCGCGCGACTGCGCGAGCGAAGCGGCGAGGCGGCGGCCCACGCCGAGGCGCTCGAGGGCGCCCTGGCCGGGCTGCGCGCCGACGCGGAGGGGCTGCGCTCGGAGCTGTCCGCCGCTCAGGGAGAGCTGAACGCGAAGCGCGCCGAGCTGGCCGCGGCCCGCGACGCGTCGGCGAAGGCGCAGGGCCTCGCCCTCTCCGAGCGGCGGGACCTCGAGGTGGAGCTGGGCGACCTGCGCCAGGCTTACGAGGCCCTCGAGGAGGAGAGCCTGCAGCTGGAGGGCATGCTCCGGAGCACCCTGCTGGCCGAGCGCGACCTGCGCGAGCAGCTCGCCGCTCGGGGCGGGCTCACCGTCGGCCTGCGCCTGCGCCAGATCGACGGCGAGGGACGCTCGCGCGTCAGCGCCGCCCCCGAGCTCACCGGCGATCGGGAGCAGGGCGCGGCGCTGCTGCTGACCGAGCTGGAGGCGGCGCGCCCGCTGCTGGAGGCGGCGCAGCAGGGGCAGGCCGTCCTGGGCCTCCGCGTGCGCTTGACGGCCCCCACCTCGCTCCCCCTGCGGGTGCGCCTGGTGGCGCTGACGGCGGCGGAGGTCGAGGCGCCTCCCACCGGCGGCGCCTTGCTCCTCGGGCCGGTCCTGGCCGGGGACGGGTCGCTGCGGTTCTGGATCGACGAGGAGCAGGCGCAGGCGCTGCGCGGGCCCGAGCGGGAGCGAACCGCCCTGGCGGCGATCCTGGAGGTGGCCGAGGCGGGCGCCGGCGTGGCGCGCGTCGTCGAGGCCGCCCTGGTCGCCACCCCCGTGCCCGAGGACGTCCGGCTGCGCCGCTCGAGCGAGTAGCCAACCGCCTGTCGCCGGTCGGCTTAGGGCGCGCCTCCAGACGTCGCCCCCAAGGACGCCCCCCGGGTTGTGGGGCGAGCAGAGAGCGATCGCTCGCTCCCCGCTCCCCGTGACCTCCGGAGGTGACATGAAGGCCCGGCTCTCCCCCTCGTTGCGCGTCTCTGTGGCGACCGCCTGCGTCCTGTTGGGCGCGGCCGCGGTCCCCCTGCTCGGCCAGGAGGCGCAGCCGCCTGACGCTGCCGTCGAGCACGACGACTTCCTGCTCCACCTGGCCACCGACCGCCCCAGCTACCGCCCCGGCGAGACGGTGCGGGTGCGGGGGCTCATGCTGGGAGCGCTCACCCGCCAGCCGCTGCCCGAGGGAGAGCGCCACAAGGTCGAGCTGCGCGGTCCCAAGGGGGAAGTGGTGAGCGAGGGATGGGTGCACGCGCCCGCCCGCGCGGCCCTGGGCTTCGCCTGGCCCGTCCCCGAGGACGCGGCGGGCGGGTTCTACACGGCGAAGGTGTCGCCGGGGCGGGGGTCGGCGCCGGCCGAGGCGACCTTCGAGGTGCGGCGCTACCGCCTGCCGCGCCAGATGCGCAAGTTTGCCAAGCAAACCGGCGTCAGCATGAAAAAAGCCAGCAAGAGCGCGGGCAAAGTCCTGACGAGCACCGGACGCAGCATCTCGCACATGCCGGTCGTGTCTGACCTGCCTATGTTCCACCGCAAGAGCCTGCTCGAGCGGGCCGGCGATACGCTGGCCGGATTCTGGGCGGGCGC
>JAWLGW010000373.1:0-6493 GCA_041690735.1 Planctomycetota bacterium | reverse complement strand
GCTGGAGCGGAGCTGATCGAGGTAGCGCGAGCGCTCGACGGCGTAGCGGACCGCCCGCGCCAGGGTGTCGGCGTCCACCGACCCCTTCACCAGGTAGTCCTGCGCCCCGCGCCGGACCGCGTCCAGCGCCACCCGCTCGTCCTCGAGGCCCGACAGCACCACGGCGGGCGTGTTGGGGGCAGCCTCCCGCAGGCGATCGAACGTCTCGAGCCCGTCCGAGTCGGGCAACGAGAGGTCCAGCAGGACCAGCCCCACCGGGTCCGGCCCGTGCAGCGCGCGCTCGGCGGCGGCGAGGTCGGTCACGTGCTGGATCTCGAGCGGTCGGAGCTCGCCGCGCTGTTCGGCGTCCGCGAGCATGTCCCGGATCAGGAACGCGTCGTCGGGGTTGTCCTCGACCAGCAGCAGCCGGAGCGGCGCCTCCTCCGCCGGCTGGTCGGCGCGCCCGCGCCGTTCGGCAGGGGCCTCTGCGGAGGGCACCCGAGGCGTCGTCTCGCCTCGCGGGCTGCGCGCGACCGCCACCTCCTCGCCGTACGCCACGGCCGTCTCCTTGTCCCCCCGCATCTCGGTGTCGTCTCGATCTCGCTCTAGCACGTGCCCCTCAGCAGACTGGCGGCAGGGGCCTGCGCCCCGACCGGTCTCGGCGGATGTGTCGGTGACGGCCCCCGATCGCGGTCGGGGAACACGGGGTCCTCCTGACGCCCGAAGGCGCCGGCTCGTTGGCCAGCCGATGGCTGCAAGAGCCAAGCCGGCGGCGCCTCCGCGAACGTAGGAGACTTGTGCGATGTGCGGGGGGGCCATGAGGCGCCGCTGACTCACGAGGGGACGCCCGTGTCCCCGCGGCCCCGCGAGGCGCCGGCGTCCCGCCGGGCGGCTGCCTCGGCTATGCTCGCCTGCCCAGGAGGAGCCCATGGAGGAGGACCGCCGCTGTCCGGGGTGCGCCAAGGAGGCGCTCCAGCGCACGCAGGAGCGAGGAGTGACCCTGCTGCGCTGCCGCTCCTGCGAAGGCACCTTCCTCGAGCCCACCGCCCTCGCCTCCTACGTGGAGCGGTCGGCGGGGGATCGGTCCGCCTCCACCGCCTTCTGGCGCCTCTACGAGGAGGCCCTCCGGCAGGACACGCCGAGCGCCGGAATCCGGTCGTGCGTCGTGTGCCGCGCGCCGCTCGACCGGTTCGGGTTCGGCGAGTTCCCCTTCGCGGTGCTCGACCGCTGCGACGAGCACGGGGTGTGGCTCGACCGTCACGACCTCGATCGGGTGGTCCGCTCGGCGCGGGCGACGGCCGCCGTCACCGAGCGGAGCCCCGACGACGACGAGCTGAGCTCGGACGTCCCCGAGGTGGAGGGCGTCATGGTGTGCCCCAACTGTCAGGCCCGGTTCCCGGGCGCGGCGGCCGACGCCCGCTGCTCTCGGTGCAACGTGGGCATGTTTCGGGCCTGAAACGCATTCCGCCTCACTGGACCGTCGCGGCGACGAGGCGTGGCGCGCTTCTGAACCCAAACGGTCGTAACCCCAGTTCGACCATGGACCTTCGGCCGGGGACCTTTCTTTGCACAGGCGGCCCCCAAGCCCGGGCTTCTGGGGGTCCACATGGTCCGCCTCGCACTCTCGCTCCTGACCTGCTGCCTCGCCGCGGCTGCCGCGGCCGGCTGCAGCGAGCAGAGCAACAGCGCAGCCCGGTACGCAGGGAGCGCGGCCGCCTCGACCGCGGCGCAGGTGCAGGGCCCCGTCGGGCCCTTCCCCCGGGGCGCGGTGGATGCCAGCCACGCGCTGGACCCGGCCACTCAGGGGCCCAAGATCACCGTCCTCACCCCCCTGCGAGGGGCGCTGGTGACCGTCGCCGACGTGCGGGTGGCCGCGCGGGTCGTCGACGTGGACGGCGTGCGCGACGTCGTGATCGGCGGCCGCTACGCCACCCACCGGGGAGGCGACCAGTGGGAGGCCATGGTCACCCTCCAGCCCGGCGTCAACTTCGTGACCCTCGAGGCGACCGACGATCTCGGCAACACGTCGCGCGCCTGCTTCTCCCTCACCCACGGCGCCTTCCACAGCGACAGCGTGTTCCTCGAGCGCTCGGTGACCGCCAGCCTCCGCAACAGCGGGATCGCCAAGCTCCTGCCGCTGCTCGACGGCCTCACCGCCAACCTCGACGCCGGGCCGGTGATCCTGGCCAAGAACCCGCTGCACCAGGCCACCGGGGTCCGGATCGAGGCGACCTCCGTCCAGCACGGCGCGCCGCGCTACGGGCTGCAGGGCGTGAGCGGCGGGGCCCGGGTGACCGTGACCGTCCCCAGCCTCGAGCTGAAGCTCGACGTCAAGACGGTCGGGATCACCACCCGGGTCACACTGGCTGCGGACCGGGTGGACGTGATCGCCACCCTGGGGGCGACCGCCACCCCGCCGCAGCCGGGCCAGACGGCGCTGGGCCTCGAGGTCCAGGGCGTGCGCGTGGTGTTCGACGGGTTCCGCGTCAACTCCTCGGGCGCGGTGCGGAACTGGCTGCTGAGCCTGCTGAGGGGCAAGGTCAAGGACAAGGTCAGCGAGACCCTGGAGGACCTGCTCGCCACGCACGTGATCACGGCGCTGGGCACGAGCTTGCCCGGAATCGACAAGCCGCTGACCGTGAGCATGAACGTGCCGGCGGTCGGACCGACCTCGTTGGACGTGCGGGCCCGCCTCAGCGACGCCGACGGGAGCCCCACCACCGGCGTGGGCTTCAGCCTGGGGGTGCTGGCGCAGGCGACGCAGCCGGTGCTCACCGGCGCGCCCACTCAGTTCCTGGTGCAGGGGATCCGCACCCCCCCGGCCGTGACGGCCACCGAGGACCTGGCGGTGTTCATCAGCGCCGACGCCGCCAACGCGCTCCTGCACGCCTTCTGGCTGGCGGGCGGCATGGACGTGGCTGTGGACGGCGCGTCCCCCGGCCCGGGCCGGAGCTTCATGACGGCCCGCATGCTCTACCCCTTCTTCCCGGCGGTCGAGGCCCTGGCCCCGCACCCCGACACGCCCCTCCGCATGGAGCTGTCGGCCGCGGCTGCGCCGGTGGTCGCCTTCGGCACCCCCGCCGCCGCCGTCGAGTTCACGGCGGGCGAGGTCGAGGTGACCTGCCTCCTCGACTACATGGACGGCGACGCGCCGCTGGCCCTGTTCACCCTGCGGATCCCCATGCAGGTCGAGGGCGACGTGGCGATCGTGGGCCGCGAGCTCGTGATCACCGACCTGCGCGCCCCCCAGCTCAACGTGGACCTGCTGGAGGAGCCGGCCGTCGACCTGCCCGACGACGAGATCGAGCGGTTCATGACGTCGGTCATGCCGATCCTGCTGGAGCGCTTCCGCTTCAACCTGCCGCCGGTGCCGATCCCGGGCCTGCCCTTCGGGATCGACTTCGACCGCGCCTGGCTGGAGGCGGGCGGCGGAGTGCTCGCGGTGCGGGCGGACCTGAAGTAGCTATCCCGCGGCGGCCGGGCGCCCGCGGCCGGACGCGCGAGGCGAAGCGACCCGCGGCGCGGTGTACAGCCACGACTCGGGTCCCGGCTCGCCCGCCCGGCGCACGAGGCTGAGGAACACGGCGATCTCGTCGAGCTCCCGCTCGCTGGGCGCGCCGCCCCGGCGGCTCGCGGTCGGCTCCACGCTCGCCTCGTTCTCCTCGCTCATCACGGTCTCGTCCTCCGGGCCGTTCCCCCCGGACCGGCGCCAGCGGCAGGTCGCTGCCTGCCTGTCCTCCAGAATCCGATGTCCCTGCGCCGCGCGCCACAGGAAATGAAGAGACGCGGGGCGCGCGCGCAGGGTTGCTCGCCGGCGCGAGACCGTACAGCCGCGCGCCCGCGGCTCACTTGGCGTAGCGCAGGGGCACCACCGCCTCGGGGCCCAGCAGGCGGAAGGTCACGCTCTCCTCCAGATAGAGCCGCACGCGTTCGGCGTCGTGCGCGAGGTAGCCCACCGACACGTCCTGCCCGACGACCAGCTCGAAGTCGCCGCCGCGGAGGCTGAGCACCACCGCCCCGTCGATGGCAGGCGCCCACACGACGGGCCCCTCGATCACCCGCTCGACGTGGCGGATCACCGGGTAGCCGCCCGCGGCCGTGGTCTGCCACAGGCCGGCGAAGCAGCGCGGGCCGAGGGCGATCGCGTACGGGCCCGACACGCCCGCCTGCCGCAGCCGCGCGGTCGCCGCCGTCACCAGGGCCGGATAGCTCGTGTAGTCGTCGCCGATCTCCAGCGGGTCGTGCTCGGCGCCGGTCATGAGCCCGCGCACGAACGCCGCCTCCGAACCCTCGAACACCAGCTGGTCCTCGGCCGAGGCGAGTCGCCTGGACGCGTCGGCCACCGGCGCCATGTCGGGGTCGTCCGCGCCCCGGGCCGCGGCCTCGAGCTCGGCCCGGGCCAGCTCCAGCTCTGCTCGCAGCTCCACCAGCGGCTGCACCTGCCGCACCTGCGCCCGGACGCCTGGCCTGGCCTCGCCCGCGCCGCGCGTGCGCCCGGTCCCGACCGCGTGGTGCTCCCAGCCCAGGGGGCCGCGGAACTCGACCAGCTTGCGGGCCGCGAGGTGGGTCACCAGCGTCCGCTTGGCCACCTCCTCGATCTCCTCCCAGGCCGCCGCAGGGATCGGCGCCAGCTCGCGCAGCAGGTGGTTCACGCCGACCTCCCCCGCAGGTCGCCGATCCCGAGGCTCCCGTCGCCGCCGGTCGCCGCGGTCTCCGCGGCCGCCTCCTCCTCCTCGGCGCCCACGATGCTGCCCTCGCGGAACAGGTAGCGCCGCAGCTGCGCGTCGAGCTCGGGGTCCCGCCGTCGCAGCCACTCCAGGGTCATGGCCGCGTGCTCCTTCTCCTCGTCGCGGTTGTGCGCCAGGATCGCCCGCAGCTCCTCGTCGCCGGTGGCGGCGACCCGCTGGTCGTACCAGTCGACCGCCTCCAGCTCCTCCATGATCGACGCGATCGCCCGGTGGTGATCGACGGTGGCCTCCCCGATCAGCTCCCGGGGCTCGTGCAGGTTCTCGCTCCCCATCACACTCCTTCTTTCGTCGGCGCGCCGGCCCTGCGCGAGCTCGGCGCTCCCTCCATGCTGCGATCGCTGCGCAGTTCGGCACACCCCTCTCGCGAAATCGCTCCTGGCCCCGGCGCGCTCACCGGTCTGCCGCCGACCGCCGCGCGCGGTGCGCTCCGCGCCGTCAACGCGTTGCGCCAGGACGGCCGCGCCCCGCCCGGGGCACGGCGGTCGCGAGGGCGGGATGGCAGCGTCACGATCGCCCCTGCCAGAACGGTTCGTCGACCTGTCAGAGCGGCTGGCGCCCTCGGGCTGCGGGGGAGACTCCCCGCTCCCGTGCGGCCCCCGAACCCCACCCGAACGGCCCGCGGCGGTCGCTGGTCACCCGGACCCGAGCGCCGCCGGCGCGCGGTCCCGCGATTGCTCTCCCCCTTGGCGACACATGTTGCGACGGCTGCTCGCTCGCTGGGAGCGGCGCCGCAGCCCCAACCGCACCCGGGAGGAGGGTCAAGCGCGCTCATGTTGCTCCGGACCCTGACACGAGAAGAGCCGGACCGGCGCCGCCCACCGCGCCGCTGCTCCGAGCCGACCTGCAACCAGGCCACGCGGGAGGGCAAGCCCTTCTGCTCGGACCACGTCGAGCTGCACCCGTACGTGCAGCGGCTCCTCGCCGAGCTGCGCGAGCGCGAGGAGGCGGACGAGCGCGTCCGCCGGCGGGGCCCCCGGGCCGTCGATCCCCTGTCGCTCACCTCGCAGGAGATCCTGACCTTCATCCACGTCCACGGACCCAAGACGGTGAAGCGCCTCGCCCGCGAGCTCAACGCGGACCTCGAGACGCTCAAGCTCTACGCGCAGGGCCTGCGCCGGCACGGCCTGGTCAAGCTGACCGCCACCCGCCGCAAGAGCACGCTCGTTCATCCGATCCCCGAGGCCTACGCCGAGCTGCGCCGTCAGCTCCTGGGCGAAGGCCAGGCGGAGGAAGAGGACGGGGACAAGCAGGCGGCGTAGCGAGCGAGACCTGCCGAGAGGCCGTAACCTGACCGCGTGGACGTCGTCGCGGCCCTGTCCGGCAGCCCCCTGTTCCTGATCGGTGACGCGCACGGGCGCGCGGGGCGGATCGACCGCGCCCTGGCGGCGGCCGGGCTGCTCGACCCCGAGGGGCGCTACAGGCCGCCGCCCGGCAGCGTGCTGGTGCAGGTGGGCGACCTCCTCGACCGGGGGCGCGCCGGCAGCCTGACGCCCGCGCGCCTGCGAGCGGCCCGCGCGGCCGTGGCGGGCCCCCTGCCGATCGCAGGCCCGGGGGAGGCGCCCCTCGAGGGCCGGGCGCTCCTCGACGGCTCCGGGGGCGACCCCGATCCGGCCCCGCTGCGGCGCGAGTGGCGGCGCGCCCTGGTGGCCGCCACCGAGGCGCTGGCGACCCTGGAGCGGTTTCGCCGGCTCGAGGCCGAGGCGGCGGCGCGGGGGGCCGCGGCGGGGTTCCTGCTCGGCAACCACGACCTCGACCTGCTGCGCGGC
>JAWLGW010000372.1:0-6494 GCA_041690735.1 Planctomycetota bacterium | reverse complement strand
GTCTCGATCATGGGGCCGTCGGGCAGCGGCAAGTCGACGCTCATGAACCTGATCGGCTGCCTCGACTCGCCCACTCGGGGAGCGATCGAGCTGGACGGCGTCGACGTCGCCGGCCTCTCCGACGACCGGCTGGCGGAGCTGCGGGGGCGGCGGATCGGGTTCGTGTTCCAGACCTTCAACCTGCTGCCCCGGCTGAGCGCCGCCGACAACGTGGCGCTGCCGCTGGTCTACCAGGGGCTCCCCCGGGCGCAGCGGTACGAGCGGGCCCTGGAGGCGTTGGCGCAGGTGGAGCTGGCGCACCGCGCGGACCACCGCCCCAACGAGCTGAGCGGCGGCGAGCGGCAGCGGGTGGCGATCGCCCGAGCCCTGGTGATCCGGCCCGCCCTGGTCCTGGCGGACGAGCCCACCGGCAACCTCGACTCGCGGGTCGGCAGCGAGATCCTGGAGCTGTTCGACCGCCTCAACGCTCAGGGCGTGACCCTGGTGGTCGTCACCCACGACGAGGGCGTCGCCCGGCGCGCCAGCCGGATCGTGCGCCTCAAGGACGGTCACAAGGTGTCGGATGGCCCGCCCCCCGAGCGGGCGGCCTACGGGCCCCTCGCCAACGCCTGAGGCGGGCGCCTCCCCGGCACCCAAGTCGCTGGCCCGATGGGCACTTGTGGCATCCGACCCCGGTCGCCATACTGACCGCGGGAGTCGTATGGACGCCGCGCGGGAGCACCTCTGGGGCCAGCTCCTCCTACAGCGCCAGGTCGTCGAGGAGAGCGGGCTGCGGCAGCTCGTGGCGGAGCGCGACGAGCGCCTCCGTCAGGGGCAGGACTGTACCCTGGGCCAGCTGCTGGTCCAGAAGCGGCACATCAACCCGCAGGCCTTCGGCAGCTTGCGCAGCGAGGTCGAGGACCGCGGCAGGGCCTGCTACGCCTGCCGGCGGGTGTTCTTCACCGCCGACGGCGCGGCCACCTGCCCGTCGTGCGGACAGGACTGCCGACTGCGACCGCCGCCCAGCTCGGGGTCACGGCCGGCGGTGGCGCCCGCCGGGAGCGGCCGCTTCCCCGCCGGCGGCAGCGCGAGGTTCCCCGCCCCCGGCTCCGGGCGCATGGCCGGCCCCGTCCCTGGGTCGGACCGCTTCACCCCGCCGGGCAGCGGCCGCTACCCCGCCGGCACCGGCCGATTCCCGGTGGGCCCCGCCGGGTCGGGCGCGTTCGCGGCCCAGCCGGCGCCGGCCGGCTCCGCGCGCTTCGCCCCCGCCACCAGCGACCGCTACCCGGCCCAGGGCGCGGCCTCCTCTCCGGGTGGCTCGCCCTTCGCGTCGCAGCAGGCGCCCTTCGGCCTGGGTGACGCGCCCGGCGCCTCGCCCCCCAGCACCGTGGGCGAGATCGACATCGACGGCGACTCCCTCGACTCGAGCGACCTCGGCGTCGGCAAGCGCCTGGGCGAGTACGAGATCGTCAAGGAGCTGGGCCGCGGCGGCATGGGGGTGGTCTACCAGGCGCGCTCCCTCACGCCGCCCCAGCGGGTCGTGGCGGTGAAGGTCCTGCTGGCGGGAGAGTTCGCCTCGCCGCGCCTGCGCAAGCGCTTCGAAGAGGAGGCGCGCCTCGCCAAGAAGCTGCGCCACACGAACATCGTCGCCGTCCACGACGTGGGCGACGTGGACGGCCTCCCCTACTACGCCATGGACTTCGTGGAGGGGCAGGAGCTGCAGGAGCTCATCCGCTCCAAGAGCCTCCCCATTCGCCGCGGCGTGGAGATCCTGGTCGACGTGGCGCGGGCGGCCCACCACGCCCACGAGAACGGCGTGGTCCACCGCGACCTCAAGCCGTCGAACATCCTGGTCGGCAACGACGGCAAGCCCTACATCATGGACTTCGGCCTGGCGAAGAACCTCGAGGACGACCAGGGCCTGACCAAGAGCGGCGTCGCCATCGGCACGCCCTACTACATGCCCCCCGAGCAGGCGCGCGGCAGCAGCAAGGAGATGGACGGCCGCTCCGACGTGTACGCCCTGGGCGCGATCCTGTACGAGGTGCTGACCCGCAAGGTCCCCTTCTCCGCCAAGACGCAGAACGAGCTGCTGCGCAAGATCATCGACGAAGAGCCCACGCCTCCTCGCCAGATGCGCCCGGGCGTGCCGCCCGAGCTGGAGGTGATCTGCCTCAAGGCGCTGCAGAAGGAGAAGGAGCGCCGCTACCCCAGCGCCCAGGAGCTGGCCGACGACCTAGAGCGCTACCTCGCCGGCGAGCCGATCAAGGCGCGGCCGCCGGCTCCCTGGCTCCCCCTGCTCCGCAAGGTCCAGCGCAACCAGACGGCGGCGGTCATCGTGGGCAGCGCCGCCGTGGCCGTGCTGGTGGCGGTGGGGGTCATCGCCAAGCTGTACACGCACCACCAGGAGACCCTGGCCGCCCAGGTCGCCGAGCAGGAGCGCCTCGAGGAGCAGCAGCAGGCCAGGGAGCTCGAGCAGCAGCGGCAACGGGAGGAGGCGGAGCGGGCAGGCCGGCTGGAGGCCGAGAAGCGGAGCCGGGCCGAGGCCGCCCTGGCCCGGGGCCAGGACGCCTACACCGCGGCCCGCTCGGCCCTGAGCTCCAGCGAGGCTCGCCGACACCTGCGGAACGCGGAGACCGCCCTGACCGAGGCGGTGCTCGTCGAGGAGGGGCTGGGCGAGGTGCGCGCCGACACCTTCTACCGCCGGGGCCTGGTGCGCCGCGCGCTGTGCGCCTGGGACAAGGCGCGCGAGGACTTCGAGCGGGCGGGGCGCTCCTCCAGCCACCGCGCGCGGGCGGGCCTGGCGCTCGGCCTGATCGCGCTCCGTCACCAGGCGGACCGCGCCGCCGCGGACGCCGCGCTGCGAGCGGCGGCCGCCCCGGTGGGGGACGATGCCCGCGAAGAGCAGGCGGCCAGCGAGGTGGCGCAGATCTACGCCACGTTCCTGTCCTCGGGGTACGCGGCGGCCAAGCGCCAGGCGCAAGACGCGCTGTCCCGAGGCAGGCTGGGCACGCTGGCCGGCGAGGCCCACGGCGCCATGGCTTACCTGGAGCGGGTGCAGGGAGCGCCGCTGGGCGGGGACGCCCACGTCGAGAGCGGCCTGAGGGCAGCCGATCGCGCCGTGGCCTACGACCGCTACCGGTTCACGTTCCTGATCGACCGCGCGATCCTGCGAGCGCGGGCCGAGCAGCAGCGCGAGGCGCAGGAGGACCAGCGCACCGCCCTCGACCTCGACTCGGGCAGCGAGATGGTCGACCTGGCCGAGGCGGTGCTGTGCGCGGCGCGGCGCGACGTGCAGCAGCTGGAGCAGGCGCTGGAGTCGGCCCGCCGCAAGGCCGCCGGCCGAACAGGCGCCGCCGAGCGGGTGGAGGAGTTGACCCGTCAGCTCCGCCAGGCGGTGGTGGACGCGCTCAAGACCGAGCGCGAGGAGCGGACGCTCGAGCGCGACTTCTCGGCGGACCTCACCTTCAACGGCGGCGGCAGCCCCAAGTCCACGCTCGTGGTCCGGCTGCGGGTCGGCGACGACGTGGCGGCGGTGCTGCTCACCCTCCGCGGCGGCGAGGACGACCTGGACCTGTTCGTGGAGGCTGGTGAGGAGCTCAAGAACCTGGCCGAGGCCGACTTCAGCTCCACCTCCAGCAGCCCCGACGAGACCCTCCTCCTGCGACGAGACGGGGGCTCGCCGGCCCTCCACTCGGGCGTGTACACGGTCGTGATCCATCAGCCCCCGACCTCGCGCGCCAAGGTCCAGGCCAAGCTGTCCGGACAGTTCATCACGTCGGGGGAGCCGCTGCCCTTCGTGTGGGAGGAGTTCGCCGGCGTCTCCGTCGCCAAGGACCAGCAGCGCCAGATGATGGACCTGCTGAAGCGCTTCAACCAGGAGGAGCAGCAGGAGGCCGTCCTCGCCGAGTGGCAGACCTTCGAGCGCCAGGTGCCCCTGCTCGGCATGGTGCGGGCCGACCTGCTGCTGCGCATCGACCGGGTGGCCGAGGCGCTGGCCCTGTGCCAGCAGCTCCTCGAAGCGTACCCCGACGAGCCGCGCCTGGTGATGCGCGCCGCGTCCTGCCAGGTCCGCCTCGACCAGGAGCGCGGCGCCGCGCTGGAGCGGCTGGCGGCGCTGACCCGGGAGCACCCGCGCAACATCGAGCTGCGGCTGCGGCTGGTCGAGTCGCTCCTAGCCGCGGGCGACGCCGCCCGCGCGGCGGCCGTGGCCGACGAAGGGTTGTCCCAGGCGCCCCAGCCCAAGCTGGCGCTGCTGGCGGGTCAGGCGGAGCTGCGGCAGGGCGAGACCGAGGCGGGCGTGCAGCGGATCCGCGGCGTGATCGAGGCGGTCGCGACGCCCAAGGAGGACCAGATGCGCGGCGTCCGCCTGCTGATCGACGAGCGCCAGTTCCTCCCGGCCATGGCCGCCATCGAGCGGGTCTCGGCCCGCCAGCCGCGCCTCGACATGGAGCTGGTCCGGGCGGTGTGCCTGGCGGAGCAGGGGGACCCGGACGCGGGGCTGGCCCACCTCGAGCGCCTGCGCAGCCGCCTGCGGACGCCGCAGACCCAGGCCCTGGTGGACTCGGTGATGGCCGAGATCCGCGGCAAGCACAGCAAGGGGAAGTAGCGCTTCGGAGGGGGGCAGGGATGCAGCGCCCTTCTGCACGGCAGTAGCGGTTAGCAATTGGCGATCAGCGGACCTACCGCGGAGGGGGACGACAGCCGCGCCGGAGGCTCTCGACCGCGAAGCTCACGGCTAACTGCTAACCGCTGCCCGGCGGGATAGCGGGTGATCCAGCTCAGTTGCGCCCGTTTCGGGGCGGGAGCGGCGCAGCTCAGCCCGCCGCGCGCTGCTGGTGCCCGACCGCCCAGGCCGCCACCGCGTCCCGCAACACCTCCTGGAGGGCCTCCTCCCCCAGCCGCTCCAGCGCCTGCGCGACCACCGCCTCCAGCTCGCGCACGGTCACGCGAGCGCCGCCCGGCTCGCCCTGGGCGCCCACCACGCGCGCCACCCGGTGCGCGAGGTAACCCAGCCCCGCCAGCCCGGGCGGCGCGGCGGGGTACAGAGCCCAGGCGGCCGCCGCCCGGGTGTGCGGCGGACAGGGGCAGTCCAGCCAGGCCTCGACGGTCTCGAGCACCCGCTCGGGCACGTCGTCGCCGGGCCGGTGCCAGCGGTGCAGAGGGAGGCAGGCCCGGGCCGCCGCCGCGGCGCAGCGCACCGCCGCCTCCGCCCCGGCGGCCGCCGTGCGGACCGCCCACCCGGGATCGACGAGCGCGGCGGCCGACGCCGGGGCGCGACCGAGCGCGCTGGCCGCACCCGGGTGACCGAGGTCCGCCGCCAGCTCGAGGCGCGAGGAGCCGAGCGCCCCCTGCCGCAGGCGCTCCCGCAGCAAGGCCGCCTCGTCCTCGACGGCGCCGCTCTCCCGCCAGCGCCGCTCTAGCTCCCGCAGGCGCGCGTCGCTCATGCCGGCGCCTCGACCGCGCGCCCCTCGCCTCGCTCCTGGCCCTCCACCCGCTCGTTCGCCTCCCGCCGTCGCCTCCGTCCATTATTGCGGACCGGCGCGGAGACCGGCGAGCGGGGCCTCAGCGGCGGCCCGTCGCGGACGCGGCGGGCGCCGCCGCCTCGCCGGCGCAGCGGCTGGCGAGGAGCGCCGCGACCGGGGCCCTGACGTTCACCAGTGGCCCCGGGGCCAGGCCCCCGACCAGCAACAGCGCCAGCAGCGCCAGCAGCCCCACCCGCTCCCGCGGCAGGGCGTCGTCGACCGCCGGCAGCGCGGCGCGCGGCCCCTGGAACACCGTCAGGTACAGGCGCAGCACGTTGTAGCCGTTGAGCGCCGTGGCCACGACGATCGCCGCGCCCACCGCCGGGAACGCCTCCAGCACTCCGTGGAACAGCAGGTCCTCGCCAATGAAGCCCAGGGTGCCGGGCAACCCGACCCCCGCCAGGCCGAGGATCAAGAACAACGACCCCAGCCGCGGCGTCCGCCCGGCGAGCCCCTGCAGGCGCCGCAGGTCGAGGGCGCCGAAGCGCGCCTCCACCGCGGCGGCGATCAGGAGCAGGCCGGTGAGGGCTCCACCCACCGACAGCCACAGCATCAGCGCGCCCGCCTGCCCAGCGGCGTTGGCGGACTCGAACCCGGTCAGCACCAGCGCGGTCTGGCTGGTCGCCAGCCAGGCGAGCGAGCGGCGCAGGTCATGCTGCACCAGGGCCAGGACCGCCGCGTACACCGCCGTCCCCATGGCCAGCCCCGCCACCACGTCGATCGCCGGGGCGAAGGAGGCGGGGAAGGTGAGCAGCAGCACCCGCACCAGGAGGTAGGCGCCGACCTGGGGGACCAGCAGCAGCGGCCGCAGCGCCGCCAACTCCAGGTCGAAGGTCGCGGACATCCAGGAGTGGAGCGGCGCGATCCCTTCCCGCGCCAGCACCGCCACCAGCAGCAGCGGCAGCACCCCCGCGGGGGCGAGGCCGACGCCCGCGAGGTCGGGGAGGAACAGCGGCGCCTCGAGGCCCCGCAGGCTGCCCTCCCGGGCGA
>JAWLGW010000371.1:0-6511 GCA_041690735.1 Planctomycetota bacterium | reverse complement strand
CCGCCTCGGCCGAGGAGCGCGCCGCGGCCGAGTACCTGCTCACGCCGGCGGCGATCCGCGAGCGGTGCGGGGCGCTGCTGGCTCGGGCCGAGGCGGGGGCGTCGGAGCACTTCCGCGTCGTCCCCGAGCGGCTGGACGCGGTGGCCGAGCGGGTGGAGGCGGTGACCCGCGCCGCGTACCCCGACCTCGACGTCCCCTACCACAGCCGGTGGCGCCACTTCGAGGTGGGCGGCGTGGACCGCTTCGCGCGCCTGCGCGAGCGCCTCGCGGACCAGGACCCGGTGGAGCGCGGGAGGATCGCGGTCGACCTGGTGGTGACCAGCGTCCTCCTCGACGCCGGGGCCGGCCCCACCTGGCGCTACCGCGAGGCGACGACCGGCCAGGAGTGGGGGCGCTCGGAGGGGCTGGCCCTCGCCAGCTACGACGCCTTCCTGAGCGGCCTGTTCTCGAGCGACCCCGAGCGCCCGCTCCAGGCGGATGTCGAGGGGCTGCGTCGCGTGACGGTGGCCGACCTGGCCCGCGGCTTCCAGGCAGGCGAGCAGAACCCGCTGGTCGGCCTGGAGGGCCGGACCGGCCTGCTCACGGCCCTCGGCGACGCTCTGGCCCGCCGCGACGACGCGCGGGTGGGGCTGCTGTTCGACCGCCTGTTGGCCCGCGTCGCGGACGGCCGCCTGTCGGGCGCCGACCTGCTGGCCGAGGTGCTCGCGCTGGTGGCGCCGATCTTCCCCGGCCGGGTCACCCTGGCGGGACGGCCGCTGGGTGACGTGTGGCCCCACCCCGGCCTCCGCCAGGCCCTGGGCGGGGGCGAAGGCCCCGGCCGCGACCTGGTGCCCTTCCACAAGCTGCCCCAGTGGCTGGCCTACTCGCTGGTGGAGCCCCTGGAGGCGGCCGGCGTGACCGTCGACCTGGCGCCCCTCACGGGCCTGCCCGAGTACCGCAACGGCGGCCTGCTGGTCGACCTCGGCCTGCTGGCGCCCGCGCACGACGGCGTCCTGGGCGCGGCTCACGCCCCGGGCTCGCCCGTGATCGTGGAGTGGCGCGCGCTGACCTTGTCGCTCCTCGATCGCCTCGCGGAGCAGGTGCGGGCGCGCCTGGGCAAGGACGCCCAGCAGTTTCCCCTGGCCAAGGTGCTCCAGGGCGGGACCTGGGACGCCGGCCGGGCGGTGGCGCGCGAGCGCCGGCCCGACGGCGGGCCGCCGATCCGCCTCGACAGCGACGGGACCGTGTTCTGAAGGACGGGCGAGGAGAGACCCACCATGGCTGAGCGCAACGTGCACGTGATCCAGCACCCGCTGGTGCAGCACAAGCTGACGCTGATGCGGCGCAAGGACACCAGCACCTATCAGTTCCGCACCCTGCTGACCGAGATCAGCATGCTGCTGGCGTACGAGGTCACCCGCGACCTGCCGGTGGTGGTCGAGGAGATCGAGACCCCTCTCACCACCATGAAGGCGCCGGTGCTGGAGGGGAAGAAGATCGCCGTGGTCTCGGTGCTGCGCGCCGGCGACGGGATCCTGGAGGGGATCTTGCGGATCCTCCCCGCGGCGCGGGTGGGCCACATCGGCCTGTACCGCCACCCCAAGACCCTGGAGGCGATCGAGTACTACTTCAAGATGCCCGAGCACCTGCCCGACCGCGAGGTCCTGGTGGTCGACCCCATGCTCGCCACCGGCCACTCGGCGGTGGCGGCCGTCGACCGGGTGAAGAGCACCGAGCCCAAGAGCATCAAGTTCCTGTGCCTGCTGGCGGCGCCCGAGGGGCTCGACTACTTCTCCGAGCACCACCCCGACGTGCCGGTCTACACGGCGGCCGTGGACGAGCGCCTCAACGAGAAGGGCTACATCCTCCCGGGGCTGGGGGACGCCGGCGACCGCCTGTTCGGCACCAAGTAGGCGTTGAGCTCCGAGAGCGCCGAGCCCCTCCCCCCGCCGCCGCCGGCGCCGGCGTCGGCGAGCGCGCGCCCCTGGCGCGGGCACGCGGCCGCGGCCGCCGGGCTCGTGCTGCTGGCGATCGCCGTCTGCGGCCCGGCGGTGTTCGGGGATCAGGCGCTGTCGGGGATCGACCTGCGCTACCACCAATACCCGGTGCGGGCCTTCATGGCCGAGCAGGTGGCGGCGGGGGAGGTCCCCCTGTGGTGGCCGCACGTCCGCTGCGGCTACCCCACGCAGGCCAACGGCGCGCTGCTGTATCCGCTCAGCGTCCCCCTGTGGGTGCTGCTCGGGCCGATCGACGCCACCGACCTCGCCGCCCTCCTCCACCTCGCCCTGATCGGGCTCGCCGTGTATGCCCTCGCCCGCCAGCTCGACCTGGGGCCCGCGGGGGCAGTGTTCGCCGGGGTAGCGGCCGCAGGCGGGGGCATGACCAGCGGCTCGCTGGGCTGGCCCGGCGCCATGGCCGCCCAGGCCAGCGGCCTGTGGGCGCTGGTCGCCACCGTCGCGGCCGTGCGCGCGCCCGACCCGCGGTGGACCCGGCGGTGGTTCGCCGCCGCAGCGGCCGCCTGGGGGCTGGCCGTGTTCGCGGGCCGGCCGCCGCGGGTGTACATGCTGGCGGCCCTGACGGTCGCCCTGGCCGCAGGGGTTGGCGCTGCTCGCGCAGCGCGGGCGCGCGGGGCCGGGCGGGCGGCAGCCTTGGCGATGGGCGCCGGTGCCCTGGGGGCGCTGGTGGGGGCGGCGCAGCTGCTGCCGACCCTCGAGCTGGCGGGGCTGTCGGAGCGGCAGGAAGGGCTCAGCGCCCAGGCCGCCTCCCTCGGCCAGCTGCGCCTCGACCTCGAGGGGCTCCGCCTGTGGCTGCTGGGCGCCACCGACCCTCACCTGCTGGCGGGCCCACGGGCGGAGAGCGGACACTACCTGGGCCTGGTGACCTGGCCCCTGGCGCTGGGGGGCGCGGCGATCGCCCTGCGCCGGCGCGCCGACTCGCCCGACCTGCGCTGGCTCGCGCTGTCGATCGCCGCCGCGGCGGGCGTCCTGCTGGCGGTGGGCGACGCCACACCCATGTTCGAGCTGGGCCGGACGCTGCTCCCCGGCTTCGACAAGCTGCGGGCTCCCGCCCGGGCGCTCCTGTGGACCTCCTGCGCCGGCGCCCTGTTCGCCGGCCTGGCCGTGAGCGCCATCGACGCGCGCGGCGGGCGGACCCGCTGGGTGGCCTGGGCCCTGGTGGCGCTGCTCGCCGTCGACCTCGTCCCGTACGCCCGCGCCCGCGCCCACCTGGCCCCGCAAGACGCCTTCGCCGCCCATGACCCGGCGCTGGTGGCCGCGCTGCAGGAGGGGGGCGGGCGGGCCGCGATCCTCGGCATGCCTCCGCGCCGCCTCGACGGCCCCGCCGTGGGATCGTCCGGGCAGGAGCCCCTGGCCCCCAACCTGGCCGCGGCGGTCGGAGTCCGGCTGTCGAACGGCTACGGGTCCCTCGACCTGGCCCGCCGTCAGCGTCTGCTGGTGCCGCCCGGCGCCGACGCCGAGCTCGTCCTCGACCGACTGGCCCTGGCGGGCACCGCCCGCCTGCTGACGCCGGCGGGCTTCCGCGCCCCCGGGCTGCAGGTCGTGGCCCGCTTCCCTGCCCTGGGCGCGGTCGTGCAGGCGCTGCCCGCGACGTCGGTCCCGCCGCAGGCGTGGTTCGCCCCCCGGGTGCGCCCGGTGGCTCCCGGCGACTTCGAGGCCGCCGAGCACGCCCTGCGGGCCGGCGCCGGCTACCCGGTGCCGGTGGTCGAAGAGGCGGAGCCTGGCCCATCGCCCGGCGGCGCGGGCGAGGTCCGCCTCGACCGGGTGGCGGCGGGACGGTTCGCGGGCACCGCCCGCAGCGAGCGAGGCGGGTGGGTGGTGGTGCAGGAGTCGTGGATGCCGGGCTGGCGAGCGCGGGTGGCAGGGGACCCCGCGCCGGTCCTGCCCGCCAACGTCGCCTTCCTGGCGGTGCGGGTCCCGCCGGGGGAGGTGGCCCTGGAGGTGGAGTACGCCCCCGCCAGCTGGCGGTGGGGCCTGGCCCTCTCGCTCGCCGGCGCGCTGCTGGTGGTCCTCCTGGCTGGTCTCCCGGCCCGCGGGCGCGGCGCCTACGCGAGGGCCCTCCAGGCGTCGGCCTGACGGGCGGGGAGGTCGCCGCAGGCGCGGGGGTGACTGCGGCCCGCCAGGAGCTCCAGCGAGTCCACCAGGCGCGGCCCGGGCCGGTTGAACAGCGCGCTGCCGTCGGCGAGGTACACCCGCCGACGGCCCGCCGCGGGCCATGAGGCTGGGCTCAAGCGGCGCACCGCCTCTGCCTCGCCCGCGGTGCGCTCCAACGAGAACCCGCACGGCTTGACCACCACCACCTCGGGGGCCACCGCCTCGGGGGCCGCGAGCGGCGGCGCCGGCTGGCCCGCCTTCGCCAGCACCGGCTCCCCGCCCGCCAGCTCGATCAGCTCGGGCATCCACGGCCCCCCCACCAGGGGCGGGTCGAGCCACTCCTTGCGAGCACGAGCGCGAGACAGCAGCCGCGGCCGGCCCGCTCAGCGCGGCAGCGCCCGGGTGATCGGCACCAGCTCCTCGGGAGGCACCGGCGGCACGGCCTCGAGGTCGCGCCGCAGCCCCTCGAAGGCGCGCCGGTAGACCCGCTCCTCGGCGGGCTCGGGCGCCGCAGGGCGGTCGGGGTCGATCGGGACCACGAGCCGCTCCCCGTCGAGTCCCTTGGCCTTGAACACCAGGACGCCTCGATCGGGATCGATGCCGTAGTGCACCGTCTCGTCGGGCGACAGCATGAGGCCCCGCCGGCCCAGCCACATGGCGGAGGCGCCCGGCCGGGGCGGCGGCAGCCCGAGGAGCGTGCGGGTCCGCGCGTCCTCGATCTCGAGCGGAACCGGCGGGCTCAGCACCGCGGGGGCCCTCCCCCCCCAGTGGTGCACCCGCGCCCACGCGCAGCCGGTGAGCAGGCCGGCTGCGCCGAGCAGCAGCGCCCTCTCCCACCCGCGACGACGTCCCGGCATGGGATGAAGGGTAGCGCCCCCCGCCGGTTCCTGCCGCCGAACCCCCGCCGCTCCGGGCCCGTCCGGCTGATACCCTGCTCGCGTGGACGACGGCGCGCTGCACCTCCGAGCCTCGGGCGCCCCAGCCGACTGCCCCCTGTGCCGGGAGCCCGTCGCGCAGGGGGACGGCTGGCGGTGCGAGGGCTGCGGCGTCGCCTACCACCCGGAGTGCTTCGACGAGCTGGGGGGCTGCGCGACGTTGGCGTGTCCGGAGCGGGGGCGGTCGCGGGCGGTGGTCGGCACTGCCGCTCGGGCCTCCGTAGCGGCCCCCCTCACCCGGTCGGCCTCGGATCCCCTCGGCACCGCCTTTTGGATCGGCTCGCTGGGCATAGGGGCGGTCAACGTCGGCCTGTACGTCTCCTGGCTGATCTTCGGCGTGGGGCACGCGCTCGCCGGGCCTGCGCGGGTGCTGGCGCCGCTGCTGTTCCTGCTCCACGCAGGCGTGCGGGTCTCGCGGACGCCCGGCGGCACGGGACAGGCACACTGCCTGCTCATGCTGGCGACCGCGCTGCTCTTGCCCCCGGTGTACTTCCTGGCGTGGGGGTGGCGGCGCCCTCCCCCCCCGTAGCGAGCGCCGCTGGCTACCGCTCCTCGAGCCGCGCCCGCACGGCGCGCAGGGCGTCGGGCGTGTCGCAGAGGCGGCTGCCCCACCAGGAGAACAGCTCTCCGTCCACCAGCAGCGCCGGCACCCCCGGAGCCTGCGCGGCGAGCTCGTCCCGGTGCTTCTCGGCGAAGGGGAAGGGCTCGCTCGACAGGAGCAGCGCGTCCGCGCCCGCGAGCTCCTCGGCGCTCACCTCGGGGTAGCGGGGTCGATCGCCGAAGGCGTTCGCGAGGCCGCCCCGCCGCAGGACGTCGTCCACGAACGTCCCCCCGCCGGCCGCCATGTACGGGCGGCGCCAGATCAGGTAGGCGACGCGCCGGGGCGTCGCCGCTGGCGCCAGGGCCGCGAAGCCGGCGCGCACCTCGGCGGCCAGGGCCTGCCCGCGCTCCCGCCGGTCGGTCAGCTCCCCCAGGGTCTCGATCAGCTGGATCGCCTGCTCCACCGTCGCGACGTCGGTCACGTACACCGGCGCCAGCGCCTCGAGGGGCTCCACCTGCGCCCGCTCGTTCTCCTCCTTGTTGGCCAGGATCAGGTCGGGCTGGAGGTCGGCCACCCGGTCGGCGCGGACGTCCTTGGTGCCGCCCACCCGCCGCTTGCGCTCGCGCCAGCCCGCAGGGCGCACGCAGAACGTGGTCAGCCCGACCACCTCCTCGTCGAGGCCGAGGTCGGCCAGGGTGGCGGTGATGCTGGGCACCAGCGACACGATCCGCCGCGGCCGCTCGGGCAGGCGGAGCCGTCGACCGAGGGCGTCGGAGACCTCCCGCACGGAGCTACAGGTTGCGCCGGTACTCGCCGCCGACCTCGTACAGGGCCCTGGTCACCTGGCCCAGGCTGCAGTGCTCGACCGCGTCGAGCAGGGCGGCGATCACGTTCTCCTCGGCCAGCGCCGCCTCCTTGAGGCGGGCGAGCGCGGCCGGGGCCTGCTC
>JAWLGW010000370.1:0-6516 GCA_041690735.1 Planctomycetota bacterium | reverse complement strand
GGCTCGCGCAGGAGCTCCTCGCCGCCCTCGCCGCGCACCGTGAGGGTCTGCTCGCCCGTGGTCTCGCCCACCCGCGCGTGGGGCAGCCCGGACAGGGCGGCCTCCACCTCGGCGGCGCGGGCGGGGTCGACCTCGAGCAAGAACCGCGAGGGGCTCTCGGCGAACAGCAGCTCGAGGGGTCGCACGCCCGCGGGCGCCGGGACGGCGGCGAGGTCGAGGTCGAGGCCCACCTCGCCGGCGAAGGCCATCTCGGCGGCGGCGACCGCCAGGCCGCCCTCGGACAGGTCGTGACAGGCCACCACCGCGCCGGTGGCGATCGCGTCCCGGACCGCGCGCAGGAGGCGGGGCGCCCGCTCGAGGTCGACCGTCGGCGAGGCCCCGCCCGACAGGCCCGGCAGCACGTCCGCCAGCACCGAGCCCTGCAGCGCGGGCGTGGTGTCGCCCACCAGGTAGACCGGATGGCTCGCCGCCTTGAGGTCCATGGTGATCAGGCGCGACACGTCCTCGCACACCGCCACGGCGGTGACCAGGATCGTGCCGGGGATCGCCACCCGCTCGCCGTCCGGCAGCTCGTACTCGTTGTTGAGCGAGTCCTTGCCGGAGACGAACGGCACCCGGTAGGCGAGGGCCGCGTCGTGCAGCCCTCGGGCGCAGCGGACCAGCGCGCCCAGCTGCTCGGGGCGACGGCAGTCGCCCCACGAGAAGTTGTCGAGGATCCCCGCGGTGTCGGGGTCGGCGCCCACGGCCACCAGGTTGCGGAGGGCCTCGTCCACGGCGTCGGTCGCCATGAGGTACGGGTCGGCGACGCCGTGGCGGGGGTTGATCCCCAGCGCCACCACCACGCCCCGCGGCGAGCCGAGCACGGGGGCGACCGCGGCGGCGTCGCCCGGTCCGTCGGCGGCGGCCCCCACCAGCGGCTTGAGGGCGCTCGCCCCCTGCACCTCGTGGTCGTACTGGCGCAGGATCCACTCCTTGCTGCACACCGTCGGCGTGGCCAGGACGCGCCGCAGCAGGTCGCCCGCGGGCGGCGTCGCCGGAGGCCACTCGAGCGGCGCGGGCGCCGGCGCGCGCCAGCGGGCGGCGCGCCCTTGCTTGGGCAAGCCGTCGTGCAGGAAGGCCAGGTCGAGCTCGCCGATCGTGCGGTCGCCCCAGCTCACCCGCAGGACGCCGTCGTCGGTGAAGGCGCCGAGGTGGGTCGCCTCCACGTCCTCGGCGGCGAAGGCCGCCACCACCTGCGGGCCGTGCTCGGGCGGGACCGCCAGGACCATGCGCTCCTGCGCCTCGCTGATCCACACCTCCCAGGGGGTGAGGCCGGCGTACTTCAGCGGCGCCCGAGCCAGGTCGACGTGGGCGCCCAGGCCCTCGGCCATCTCGCCCACGGCGCTGGAGAACCCGCCGGCGCCGCAGTCCGTCACGGCGCTCAGCCAGCCGCGGTCGCGCACCTCGAGCAGCACGTCCGCCAGCATCTTCTCCGCGATCGGGTTGCCGATCTGCACCGCGCCGCCGCTCTGGGTCTCGCTCTCGGAGTGGAGCGACTCCGAGGAGAAGGTGGCCCCGTGGATCCCGTCGCGGCCGGTCCGGCCGCCGACGGCGATCACCCAGTCGCCGGGGCGGGGGGCCTTGGTCACCCGCTCGCGCGGGATCAGGCCCACGGTGCCGGCGTACACCAGCGGGTTCCCCACGTAGCGGGGCTCGCTCACCAGCGCCCCGGCGGCGGTGGGGATCCCCATGCGGTTGCCGTAGTCGCGCACCCCCGCCACCACCCCGGCCAAGAGGTCGCGGGGGTGGATCGCGCCCGGCGGGACCGCCTCGGCCGGCGCGGTCAGGTCGCCCACGCAGAACACGTCGATGTTCAGGATCGGGCGGGCCCCCAGGCCGGTGCCCAGGATGTCGCGGATCACCCCGCCGATCCCGGTGCCGGCCCCGCCGTAGGGCTCGATCGCCGAGGGGTGGTTGTGGGTCTCCACCTTGACCGCCACGCCCAGCGCGTCGTCGAAGGCGATCACCCCCGCGTTGTCGGCGAACACCGACCAGCAGCGGGGGAGCGCCAGGGCGGCCGTGGCGCCGAACACCGTCTCCTTGAGCAAGTTGCCGATCCGCTCCCGGGCGACCTCGTTGCCGGCGGCGTCCTCCTCCACGTAGTCGATCGGCCCGGTGAGCGTCTTGTGCTTGCAGTGCTCCGACCAGGTCTGCGCGATCGTCTCCAGCTCGAGCTCCGACGGCGCCCGCCCCAGCTGCCCGTAGTGGGCCTGCACCGCGCGCATCTCCGCGGCGTCCAGGGCCAGGGTGCGCTCGCGGGACAGGCGCACCAGCGCCTCGTCGTCGAGCCCCGCCAGCGGCACCTCACGCCGTAGGGCCGCGGGGGCGCCCCCCCGGGCGGCGGGGGGCAGGGGCACCGACCCTTCGAGCACCCGGTCGACCACCGGGTTCGCCAGCCGCCGGCGCAGGGGGAGGAGGGCCTCCTCCTCGACGCCCCGGCAATACAGGCGGTGCGCGGTGCGGACCCCCTCCACCTCGACGCCCAGCTCCCGGGCGGCGGCCGCGGTCGACAGGGCGACCGGGTCCATGACGCCGTCGCGCCGCAGGATCGTGAGCACCGCCTCGTCGGGGGCGGCCTCGGCGGGCGGGTCCCCAGCGCCGATCGTGCGCGCGCGGTCCAGCACGGGGTCGCGCAGCAGCGCGTCCGCCAGGCGGGCCGCCTCCTCGGCGCGGACCCCGGCCAGCTCGTACAGCTCGGCCACCCGCACGCCGACCAGCGAGATGCCGACGGCGCGCGCCTCCTCGAGCAGCCGCGCCCCGGCCGGGTCGCTCCCCGGCGCCCGCCGCGTCACCTCGATCAGGTAGGTCCCTCGCTCGCTCATGCGCCCTCCGCCCGCCCCGAACCGAGGCGGCCGAGAGGTTACCCGACGGGAACACCGAGCGCGGATCGAGCGCTACTCGGGCGCGTCCAGCTCCGCCCACAGGGCGTCGAGGTCGAAGCGCAGCCCGGCCACGGCGGCCGAGTCGACGACGCCGCCCCGCACCACCCGGCCGCGCTCGGTCGCCTCGCCCAGCCGCGCCGCGGGAGTCGGCAGCGGCTGCCACTCGCCCTCCTGCGGGCGCAGGAACAGCGCGCTCCGTCCGGGCAGCGGCCCGCAGGCGGTGGGGCTGGCGTTCAGCACCCACAGCTCGCGGACGCCGTTGGTGAGGTAGGTCCGCCAGCGGTCCACCTCGTCGGCGCGGCCGAGGCCGAGGTCGGACCGCCAGGTGCCGGGCGAGAGGAGCTCCACCACCAGCCGCACGTTGCCGGGGGAGAACACGTGGTAGGCGGGGTCGACGACGTCGGGCCGACCGCCCAGGAGCTGGGGTTTGCCCTCGAACACCGCCACGTCGGGGCCGAGCGTCTTGCGCCCCAGGCGGGACGCGGGGAGGCGCTCCCCCTGCAGCGACCACACCGGATCGAAGGCGATCCCCGGCTCCTGAATCGCGCGCCACGGACGGCGCAGGGCGCGGATCAGCTGCTCGGTGACGGTCCCCAGCGGGTAGCGGTGGCCGCGGGCGTCGTCGGGGCTCATGAGCGCGAGCCTCCCCCGCTCGTCGCGTGTGTAGCGGCGGCCGTCGGGAGGGAGCGCCAGGAGGTCGTGGAGGGCGATCGGGTCTCCCAGGCGGTATCCAGCCGGCGCGGCCTGCAGCTCGTGCATGTCGATCCCTAACGGAGCCCGAACTCTACCCGCGGGGTCGGACACCCCGCCGGTGTTCAGCGTAACCCTCGAGGGGAGCCGCGCGAAGGGGCCGCTACCGAACCGAGCCGGCCGGCGGGGCGCCCAGGGGGAGGTCGACGATCACCCGCTCCTGACCGGTGCGGGGGTCGCGGACGCGCGGCAGCAGCTTGACCTCCACGCCGCCCTGGGGGATCGAGAGGTCGAGGGGGCGCTCGGCGACGGCGGCCGGCTGCTCGCCCTGGGAGCCGCTGGCGGCGGCGCCCGTCCCGGGCTGCGTGGCACCTCGGCCGAGCTGGAACAGATCGTCCAGGCGGCGGTCGTAGGGCGGGTTCACCGCGTAGCGGCCGAGGGCGCTGCCGGCCACCTCGCGGACCACCACGTGGTCGACGTACGGCCGCAGGTGGGGCGCCACCGAGAGGGCCAGCCGATCGCCCGCGGTCTTGAGGGCGCCGATCCGGGCCGCGGCCAGGGGGTGCAGCTGGGGGGAGGCGTGCCGCAGGGTCGCCGCCAGCAGGTCCTGCCACCAGTCCCACATGGGGCGGCCCAGGGGGTCGCCGTCGATCCGGCGGCCGTGGAGCGTGCCGGCCGGAGCCCGACCGCGAACGCGCTCGGGGAGCACCGGCGCGCCGTAGCCGCGCTGACGGCGCAGGCGGACGTCGCCGCCCTCTCCGGCCATGAGCTGGTCGATCTCGGTGCGCATGCTCGAGAGCTGCGCCTCGAGCTGCGCCAGCCGCCGCGCCTGCTGCGCCTTGGCCGCCTCGGGGTCCCGCTCGAACAGGGCGCGCAGCTCCTCGTACAGCTCCTCGCCCGCCGCGTCGGCGCCGGCGCCCAGCTCCACCGCCGCTCCGTCCACCCGCTGCTTGGTCGGGTCGTCGGGGACGGCGATCCCCGGCGGCAGCTCGGCCGCGGGCGGAGCCGTCTGGAGGAGGGGGTCGTTCAGCAGGTCGCCGCCGAGGTCCGGGTCGAGGAGGTCGGGGTCGAGCAGGTCGTCCACTCCGCCGCCCATGCGGTCGTCGAGGTCGTCGAGCCGCTCCTCCGCCTCGCCGCCGATCTCATTCTGCCGGGCCTCGTTCTGCTGGGCCTGGGCCCCAGCCGGGGCGAGCAGCGGGAGGATCAAGGTGAGGGTGGCAGCCGTCCGCCTCATGAGTGCGCTCCGTGGGGTCGAGGGATCGCAAGAGCAGTGCCTCAGGTTACGGAGACCACCCCGCGCCGTAAAGCGTTCATAGGTAACTCGTTGCGCTGCAAGCGCCGCCGCCCGGCGGCCGCTCGGTGTCGCCAGCCGGCGCCAGGCGGCGAGACGCATTCCCCTGCCCCTCTGGCCCTGGCCCGAGGCGGAGGTTACGGTGACCGGCCGCGCGCAGCGAGGGGACTGCATGAGGATGATGACCGCGGCGGTGGCCGCCCTGACCCTGACGCTGCTCACCGGCTGCCTCGACCCCACCAACCAGCGGGTGCGGGTCCGTCGCGACCCCGCCCTCCTCGACTCGCGCGCCGTCAGCGGCGACGCCGACGACTACGCCGAGTTCCTCGCCGAGCGGGAGCACGACGAGACGGCCCGCCGGCTGGACCCCGAGCTGTATCGCGCGGTCCGCCTGGAGCGCGCCCGGCGTCGGGCGGTGGAGCGCGTCCTCGCCAACCGGACCGGCGCCGACCCGTGGGCCACCTACGAGGACGACCGCGAGGCGGTGCTGTATCGCGCCTGGCCCGACGCCCGCCTGGCGGAGCCTCCCGTCCCCGAGCCCCTCGAGGGCGAAGAGCCCGCCGAAGCGGACGCCCCCGCCGAGGAGGAGGCCGACGAGCCCGAGGACGAGTGGGGCGCCGAGGACGACGGCGGCGAAGACGAGTGGGGCTGGTAAGGAGCCGCTCCACTCCACGCCGAGGCGCGCCCTGCGAAGGCGGAGCTCAGCCGTCGCGGCGACCCGCGAGCGATCGCTCGATCGCCTCGAGGACCTGCGCGGTCGTCGGCCGCACCTTGTAGTCCGGGTCGGCGTGCGCCCAGCGGACGACGCCCTCGGCGTCGATCAGGAACAGCGAGGGACCGCGATCCCGTGGTGGGCTCGCCCCGAAACGCCCTCGAGGTCGATCCCGTAGCCCTCGAGCCGCGCGTGCTCTTTGGGCGTGACCTGGTGGACCACGTCGAACGCTCGTGGGCCACGAGGTCGGGATCGCTCAGCAGCGGGAACGGACCTGCGCGGCCGCGCCGACACCGCCGAGGCGGCGGGGCTCAGCGGGCGGCCGGAGCGGGGCGCTCGTTCAGGCTCCAGTCGTAGGGGAGCCACTCGACCTCGGGCGCGGCGCCCTCCCGCAGGTCCTCCGCCAGCGCCGGCACGTAGCGCGCGGCGAACGCCAGCGGCGACCCGGCGACCTGGGCGAAGTCGCCGCCGTACCAGTCGTACAGGCGCGTCAGGGACACGACCCCGGCCTCCCGGTCGTAGCGAAACCACCGCGGCTCGGCGTGGATCCACCGCGTCTGCGCCTCGAGCTGCTCCTCGAGCCGCGCGCCTGTGTAGGCCTCGCGGCGCAGCGGCGGGCAGCCGACCGAGGCGCAGTTGACCGCGAAGTGGATGCGAGGCTCGCGGAAGTTCGGCCGGATCTGCTCGTGCTCGAGCTGGTTCAGCGTCCAGCGATGCCCGCCCAACGTCCAGGCTCGACCGTCCCACCGCTCGTCCGCAGGAATGTCGCGGATCGACGCCAACGGGTAGTGGTCGAGGATCAGCTGCAGCGTGAAGGCGTTGTAGGCGTTGATCAGCAGGGCCAGCCGCTCGTCCCGCCCCAGCGCATCGATGTCGGCCTGCGCGAGCTGCGCGAGGTATCG
>JAWLGW010000369.1:0-6520 GCA_041690735.1 Planctomycetota bacterium | reverse complement strand
CGCAGAGCCCGGTGTTCGTGCACGCCATGAGCATCGAGGACGCGGTGGCCGCGGGAGCCAAGCAGTACGGCGGCCGCGGCTGCTCGATGCCCAAGTAGAACGGGCGCCGCCTCCCGGCGCGCGCAGGACGCGCGCCGGGGGGCTACTCCCAGCTCTCGACCCGGCCTACGCCAGCAGCGCCGCCACGTCGAGCGTGAAGTCGGGGAGGAGCGGCGTCGACAGGGAAGCGGTCACTGCTCGCTCGCGGAAGACGTCGCCTACCCGCTCCAGCACGAGCACCGACCGCCGCGACGGGTCGACGATCCAGTACTCGCGGACCCCCGCTGCCAAGTACTCCTGCCGCTTGTCCTCGTAGTCGCGCCGCTCACCCCCCTCGGACACGACCTCGATCACGAGGTCCGGGACCCACCGATCCCAGGGGGAGATCGGGTCGGGCGGGGGTGTCAGGTAGATCGAGAGGTCTGGGTGTCGCTCGGACTGCATGCCCGGCAGCAGGAGCTTGCAGTCGGCGCCCGTCGCCTTGTAGTGGATGACGCCGGGGCGGGCGGCCCGCCACACCGCGAGCTGGTCGTTGATCGCGTCCACGATCGAGCCGTGGGGCAGGCCTGGAACCTGGATCACCTCGACCACCCCCCGCGACAGCTCGTACTGGAAGCCTCGCTGCCCCTCGGCCTGCGCGAACTCGGCGAGGCTCATGGCGCGGCCGTGGTCGGCCGGCCCGATCCGGGTCACGATCGTCATGGTGACCTCCTACCCTCATCGTATCGCAGCGGTCCACCCACCGCCGAGGCGCTGCGCTCCTACGGGACCAGCGTGGCGCTGGCGTCGCCCCGCGCCACCGGGTCGGTGCGCTTGACCACCACCAGGGTGATGTCGTCGCGCTGCTTGGCGCGCCCCTTGAACCGCAGCACCTCGTCGAGGATCCCGTGCAAGGCGTCCTTGGCCGGGCGGCCGGCGTGGCGGCCGGCGGCGGCGACCAGCCGCTCGAGGTCGTACTGCTCGCGCTCCACGTCGATCGTCTCGGTGACGCCGTCGGTGTACAGGACCAGGCCGTCGCCGGGGGCGAGCTGGAGCTCCTCCTCCTTGAACTCGTCCTCGAAGCGGGTGGTCATGCCCAGCACCATGCCGCCGGTCTTGCGCACGTCGAGCTGCTCGCGCGCCTGCCGCCAGATCAGGATGTTCTCGTGCCCCGCGCCGCAGTAGCGGATCCGCCCCGTGGTCGGGTCGAGGCGCATGAGCACGAAGCTGAGGAACATCTCCTGCTCGAGGTCGTCGCACAGCAGGCGGTTGAGCGACACCACGATCTCGCGGGTGTCGGTGACCCGCTCCAGCAGCGAGCGCAGCGCGCTGCGGGCGCTGGCCATGACCAGCCCCGCCGGCACCCCCTTGCCCGACACGTCGCCGATGCAGATGTACAGGTGGCCGTCGGGAGTGGGGATGAAGTCGTAGTAGTCGCCCCCCACCTCCTTGGCCGGGTGCATCCACCCGTACAGCTCCACCCCATCCACCTCGGGCAGCCGGCGGGGGAGGAGCTTCTTCTGGATCTGGCTGGCGATCTTCAGCTCCTGCTCGATCCGCTCCCGGCGGCGGGCGGCGTGCAGCAGGCGGGCGTTCTCGATCGCCAGCGCGGCCTGGTCGGAGAAGGCGTTGAGCAGCTCCACGTCGCGCCCCGAGAAGGCGCCCACGTCGGCGGCGTCGAGGTACACCGTGCCGAAGGTCTCGGCCTTGATCCGGAACGGCACGCACAGGATCGAGCGCAGCTTGAGGCCGACCACGCTCTTGTAGCGGCCGAACCGCTCGTCCGCCTGGGCGTTGGTGGTCAGCACCGCCTGCCCGGACTCGATCACCTGCCGGCAGATCTGGGTGGAGACCTGCTGCATCTCGTCGGCGATCGTGGTCTGGCCCATGTTGCGGGCGATCTCGACCTTCATGCGCTCGTCGTTGAGCAGGATCAGGAACCCCCGCTCGGCTGCCATGAGCTCGATCGCGGCGTCAATGATCGTCTCGAGCAGCCGGCGCAGGTCGTGGACCTGGTTGAGGCGCTGGGTGATCTCGAGCAGCTTGCGCAGGTCGTCGCGCTCGTGGGTGAGCACCGCCACCTGCGACTTGGGCACGGCGTGACGGCCGGTCCCCTGACCGAAGGTCGCCTCGTCGTCGAAGGCGTCGAGCTCGATCGCCGGCGCCCGCTCCAGCTCCTCGCGGCTGGTCGCGAACCGCAGGACGGTGCCGCCGCACATGACCTGGTCGCCGCTGCTCAGCTCCTGGCTGATCACCGGGCGCCCGTTGAGCTTGGTGCCGTTGGAGGAGTTGCAGTCGGTGAGGATCACCTCGCCCGACTCGCGCCGCTCGATCACGCAGTGGCGGCGCGACATGTTGGGGTCGGGGATCTCGAGCACGTTGTCGACGGAGCGGCCGATCGTCACGATCGGCTCGCTCAGCTCGAGGATCCGCGGCGGCTGACCCTCGAACCGGATCTCGAGGACCGGCCCGTCCGTTCCCATTCGGGACTTACCGTAGCACCCGCGGGCTCCGGGCACTACGCCCGCGAATCACTCCGGCTCGTAGGTGAAGGTGAGCGGATACCCCTGCCCCCGCGCCAGGGAGTGGGCCTGCTCCACCCGGAACTCCGCCTGCTCGAGGGACAGGGCGACCACGAAGGCCACCCCGCTGGTGTGGGCCTCCAGCATGACCTCGATCGCCCGCTTGTGCTCGAGGTTGAAGATCCCGATCAGCACGTGGACCACCAGCTCCATGGGGGTCACGTCGTCGTTGTGGACGAAGACCTTGTAGCGGGGCGCGTGCCGCACCTCCTGGACCGGCTCGGCCACCGGCGTGCCCACGCCCGGCTGATCCGGCCGAGCGGCGGAGCCCGGGCTCCTCGCCATGCTGAGACCTCCTGCGGCGGGGCGGGGGGAGTGATAGCCTCAGCCCCATGCGCACCTCCCCCCCCCGTCCTATCGCGCTGGTGACGCTCCTGCTAGGGGCGGCGCCGGCCCGGGCCGACGTGGTCGCCACCGGCCACGACGCGATCACCACCCCCGGCACCCCCGTGCTGGTGCGGGCCAAGTTCGAGCGGACCCTGATCGGCTTCGTCCGCCCCGACCTGGTGCGCGAGCAGGTGGAGTTCACCCTGCTCGGCCGCTCCCCCCGCGACCTCACCGACGAGGAGGGGATCGCCGAGGCGGTGGTCCGCCCCCGCGTGAGCGGCGTGTTCCCGATTCGGGCCCGGATCGTCACCCGCCCCGACGCCCCCGCGGCCGAGTCGCGGCTGTTCGTCTACCCCCGCGAGCTGCCGGTGGCGGTGGTCGACGTGGACGGGACCCTCTCGGACATGGCCGAGCTCAAGGTCCTGTTCGCCGGGGCCGAGGCGCCCTGCTACCCCCACTCGCCCGAGCTGCTGCAGGAGCTCGCCCAGACCCACGCGATCGTGTACCTCACCGCCCGCGACGACGCGCTGACCGCCGAGACCCGCGCCTTCCTGGCCCGCCACCGCTTCCCACCGGGGCCGGTGCTGTTCAACGAGCTGGGCCTGCGAGGCGAGGCGTTCGAGCAGCTGCGGCCGAGCAACCACGGCGCCTTCAAGCTGCGGGTGATCAAGGAGCTCATGGGCCGCGGCCTGCGGGTGGTGGTGGGGATCGGCAACGCCGAGACCGACGCCGAGGCCTACGAGGGCGCGAAGCTCCGGAGCTACATCCGCACCGAGCTGGCGGCCGAGGGGCCGAGCTTCCGGTTCACCGACTACCAGGCCCTGCGCCTGCGCCTGCAGGAGGACGGGGTGCTGCCGCCGGCGGAGGAGCCCGCCCCCCCCGGCGAGGCCGCCCCGGCCGCCCAGGAGGAGGCGCCGGAGGAGGCGCCGGAGCAGGCGCCCGCCGAGCGGTAGCCGCACGTTTGCCCGGGCCCCTCGCTCGAGCCATAACCCGGGGGTGGTGAGCGAGCGCCCCATCCTGTACCGCGGCGAGCCGGTGCCCCTCGCGGCCGGCCGCCGAGCCGTCGTTCAGCTGCCGCCCCGGGTGTGCCGGGTCCGGCTCAAGGGGCTGCTGTTCGACACCATGCGCACCTTCTTGCTCCCCCGGTCGCTCAACGGGGTCCGCCGCCTCAAGGCGCTGTACGACCAGCACCCGGGCGCCGCCGTCCTGGTGGTGGGGCACGCCGACACGGCGGGCTCCGACGCGTACAACCTCGAGTTGTCGCGGCAGCGCGCCGAGGCGGTCGCCTCCTTCCTCTCCGACCGAGTGGACGACTGGCTGGCCTGGTACCATCACCCCGACCGCCCCGGGGCCACGCCCAAGGCCTGGGACAGCCGCGAGGACAAGCACATGCTCTCGGCCCTGGGCGACGCGCAGGGCCCCTTCTACGAGGGACGGATCGACCGGGACGCCGCCGGCGCCGAGGCCGCGATCCGCCGCTTCCAGGCCTGGAGCAACGCCGAGCGCGGCACCGCCCTGGCGGTGGACGGGATCGCCGGCGACCTCACCCGCCGGGAGCTGATCACCGTCTACATGGCGCAGGACGGCACCTCCCTCCCCGCCGACGCGCAGGTGGTCGTGCACGGCTGCGGCGAGTTCCACCCCGAGGTCGCCACCGGAGACGCGGTGGCCGCGGAGGAGAACCGCCGAGTCGAGGTGTTCCTGTTCGAGGGGCCCGTCGACCCGCCCCCGCAGGACCCCTGCCCGGCGCCCGGGTGCCAGGAGTATCCCCGCTGGGTGGGCCGCGCCTCCGAGACGATCGACCTGCGCGATCAGCTGCCCGCCGCGCCGGGGCGCACCTTCCACCTGCAGCTGACCGACGACGTCCTCCTGCCCGAGGACGCCGAGCTGGTGGTGCACGGGCTGCTGAGCCCGCTGCGCCTCAGGGCGGCGGACCACCACGACCCCGAGGCGGGGGTGTACGGCTTCGCGATCCATGACCCGCCGCCGGGCGCCCTGTGCCGCGCGACCCTGGTCTCCACCCAGGCGACGCTGGTCCTGTTCGAGCGGGTCGAGCTGAGCCGCTACGTGGAGGAGGCGGTGGCGGCCGGGAGCGCGCCCTTCCTGCCGATCGCGATCCCCGGCGAGGCCTTCCAGACGCGGCCGGCCGAGCCCGCCCAGGAGGAGGAGCTGGGCGAGGAGGCGTTCGTAGCCCCCTTCGAGGACGAGGTCGAGGAGGAGGGCGGCGACCCCGACTTCGGCCCCGAGCCCGACCGGAGCGGCGTGTTCGAGGACCCGCAGAGGGCCAACTGATGGCGGCGATCCTGCAGATCTCGGTGGGCGACCCCGACCGCCCCCTGGGCCGGAAGAGGGGGCTGGTGCGCGGCGTCACCGTGGAGGCCGGCCCGCCGCCGGCCGACGCAGGAGGGCAGCCGGGCGACCTCGACCCCGGGGCCGAGCTGACCCTGCCGGTCCGCGACCTCGGCGCGGGGACCTTCGAGGTCGAGCTGCCCGAGGGGCGGCACCTGGTGGTCCGGCTGCGTCGCCCGGGGTTCCCGCCCCTGCAGGTCAGCCTGGACGTGGGCCCGCCGGCCCGGTTCCGTCACCCTCAGCCGCTGATCATGCGCCTGATCCAGGCCGGGGCCACCCGGCGGGGCGACGAGACCGTCCGCAGGACGGTGCTGGAGGTCGACTGGCACCAGCCGGCGCAAGAGCTCGTCATGGCCACCGGCCGTGACAGCATGTTCCACCCCGCCGCCCCGCGTCGGCAGGGGTGGCTCCTCGACCGCGGCCGCGCCCACCGCTCCTGCGTGCTCACGCAGTTCCGGTTCGAGAGCCGCCCCAAGAAGAGCCCCACCGAGTTCGAGCTGACGATCGAGACCTTGCTCGTGGGCGCCGTTCGGCACCGGCCCGGCCTCATGACGCGGCGGGTGGTGACGCGCGACGAGGACAAGAGCGTGCTCACCCTGTACGAGCACCTGGCCGAGGTCGGCCGCGCCCGGCCGGGGACGGTGCTCGAGGTCGGCTTCCTCAACCACGCCTACTGGATCGGCCCGGTGCTGCTCAACACCGGCCGCCCCGGCTACGGCTGCTACGGGGCCTGCCCGATCCACGGCGGCCGCCACAAGAACACCCTGTGCCGCGTCCCCCGCCTGGTGGTCGAGCACCGCCGGTGGTACGGCGACCCCGAGCCTCGCCCCGACCAGCCCATGGTGGGGGTGGTGATCCTGCGCGAGCTGACCTTCGAGCCGGAGGACAGCCCCCGCTGGAGCAACTTCGCCGCGGACGACCCCGGGCACCAGCGCTCCTTCGACCGGGAGGGACAGCCGCGCGACCCGGCCCTCCTCGACCGCGACTGCCGCAACACCGACTTCTGCCACCCCGGCATGCCGCAGAAGGCGCTGGCCACGGGCGCCCCCCTGCCGATCCCGATCGCCGACATGCGGGCCGCCCTCCACGACGACGCCACCCTGCGGGTGTGGGGCTGCAGCAACGGCAGCATGGGCGGGCTGTGGCGGGCCGCCTTCGAGCAGTCGCAGCAGCAGGAGCGGCAGGGCCACACCTCCCCCAACCGCATGCTGCGGGTGCGCACGATCCACGAGCACGACAAGCAG
>JAWLGW010000368.1:0-6520 GCA_041690735.1 Planctomycetota bacterium | reverse complement strand
CCACCGCCAGGAGGGCCGGCGCGCCGAGCGCCGCGCGCGCGCGGGAGCCCGTCGCGCCGGCCATGCGCCCGTGCGCGTCCAGGAGGAGCGCCCCCGTCAGACCGGCCCCGATCGCGGCCTCCGCCAGCGCCACGTCCGGCGCATCGAGCCGGACCCACACCAGCGACAGCACCAGCCCGAAGGCGATGAACAGGACGATCCCCTGGAACAGGTCCGCGGCCCACAGGAGGGACGCGCCGAGTCCCAGGAGCCCGACCGCCAGCGCCGAGTCGAGGAGCAGGGGGGCCACGTCAGGCCCCCTCGTCGGCCGCCCACGGACGGATCCCCGCCTCGAGGGCCGCCCGCGCCACCAGATGGCACGCCGTGGTGCTGGCGAAGATGACGAGCAGCCACACCAGGAAGAGCTTCAGGCCCATGCGCGGCGATCCGGACTGCACGGCCAGCCCCACGAACAGGAGCCCGAGGCCCAGGTTGTCGGCCTTGGTGAGGGCGTGCAGGCGGGTGTAGACGTCGGGGAACCGGAGCAGCCCCACCGTCCCGGCGAGGAAGAACAGCAGCCCGGCGGCGACGAACGCCGCGGAGGTCGCCGTCTCAAGCACGACGGGCCTCCTCTCCGAGGCGGTCAGCCGCAGCGGCCCCGGAGCGCCGGACGAAGGCCACCATGGCGACGGAGGTGAGCAGCGCCAGCACCACGGCTACGTCGAGGAGCGGCGCCTGGTCCGCGCTGGCCTGCGAGAGGACGGCCAGGATCGCCACGCCGGTGGTCCCGAACAGCTGCGCGGCGAGCATGCGGTCGGCGGCCGTCGGCCCGCGGATCACGCGGGCGAGGCCGCCGAGGAGCGCCAGGAGCAGGACGGTCGCGGTCGCCTCGCTCAGCTCGGGCACGACGCCCCCTCGTCGGGCGGCGGCGCCGCCTGGGGGGACGGCTCGCCGAACAGGTCCGCCACGCGCTCCTCGAGGCGCCGCAGCTCCGCCTCGTTCGGCAGGGCGCGGTCGACCACGTGCACGGTGACGCGGTCCCCCTCCAGCCCGGCGCACAGGGTGCCGGGCAGGAGGCTGATCAGGTCGGCGAAGAACACGGCCGCGGGCCCGTCGGGCTCGAGGCGCAGGCGGTAGCGCAGGAGGGCCGGCGCCAGGGGCCGCCGAGGGTGGAGCGCGCGCCGGGCCACGTCGACCCCGCCGCGGAGGGAGCGGTGCAGGAACAGCAGGGCGTAGGGGACCTGGGCGCCGAGCCTCCAGCGCGGGGGGCTCGGCCCGGCCAGGTGCAGGCCCACCCCTGCGGCGAGCAGCACGGTCGGGACCCCGACGCTCCAGAAGGTCGGGTCACCGCCGGTGAGGATCCACGCGGCCGAGCCGTAGCAGAGCGCGCGGATCGCCAGTCGGCGGGCGCGAGGAGCCCGCGGGCTGGTGAGGGGGCGGTCTCCCGTGGGGCTGGGGCTCCTCCCCTCCGTCGGCGGGTCGGGGTTCGGCGATGGGGAGGTCAAGGGAGCTCCTCGCTCCTGGACGACCGCGCCGCGACCGGGCCGCGGCCAGTGCGTGGCGCGACGGTCGCGTTCGTCACTTGCTGCGGTCCGTCCATGGCGGCCTGCGCTTGCGGTTCGGGGACACCCAAAGGCCTCCTCCGCCCTCGGGGCTGGGCTGGACGCACCGCGCGTGCCCGACGCCGCGGCCCGCCGCTGGGGAGCAGGGGCCCCTCCCCGCGCGCGACGCGACCCCGGAGCCGGCGACGCTCCGGCTGCGCGCCCTTGTCGTGCGTAGGTTCACGCCTCGCGGGGCGGAGTCTTCCCCTTCGACTCAGGGGGCGCGAGCGGCCGCCGCTCGCCGGAGGGGCGCTCAGCGGCGGATCACGCCCGAGCGCCAGGTCCGGTCAGGACGGTTCGGCTCGACCTCCTCGAGGTCGAAGGTGCAGTCCAGCGACGCCGACCGGTAGAGGCCAGGGGGTCCTTCAGCTCGAGCCGCACGCGGCGCGGGGGCCCAGCCGGGCCACGATCGGGCAGTTGCCGGAACCTCACTCGAGCGCACCATTGGAGAGGAGCGGGGCCCCACTCCGCGGGACCGACCCGCTGCGAGGGCACAGAGCCGCCGGAACAGGAGCCAAGGTGCAGCACGCTCGCAAGCCCGACTCGACGAAGCTCGCAGCCTTCAGCGGCCAGCGCAGAGCGCTGGTGATCGCCGCCCTTGGCGCCACGCTGGGCGTCGCGCCGACGCTCGGCTGCTCGGCGCCGCCGCGGCCGACTCCGAGCGCGGAGCCGCCGGCGCGCTCGACGGTTGAGGCGCGACGCGCCCCTGCTGAGTCGAAGGCGCGCCCCTCCGAGGAGGTGATCGAGGCAGCTCACAGGAGCTCCCTCAACGCGACCTTGACCCGATCCCGCTCGGGCGACGCGCCCCGCACCCCCCGCAGGGTCCTCCCGGCCGCTCCGATCTCGGCGCTCGAGGCCGAGGAGGCCGCCGCCGACGCGCGCATGGTGAGCGCGGCCTTCGCGTTCATGGGGGATCAGGGCGGGAGCAGACTGCTTCGCACCGATCACCCGCTGTGGACTCATGGCCAGCCCGGCGATCAGTCCCTGGCGGACCTGATCCAGCGCCGGTGCGTCGACGCGATCCTGCTGGAGCTCCTCGACGAGCAATCGCACCTCACGGCCCGGCTCGTGATCCGCCTGACGTACAGCGACCGTCCCCTGGCCGTGAAGGCCTTCGACCTGCTCGCCTTTCGGCGCAGGCTCGCGGCCGCCGGAGCGCGGATCCAGTCCGCGAGCGAGCTGCGCATCTTCCTGGACGCCAGCGAGCGCCCGCCCTACTGCACCGACGAGGCGCCGAGCCCGATCCCACCCGAGCTGGCCGACCTGCCCCTGGGGGAGGTGTGGTGCACCGGCCGGATCAGCGCGAGCTGTGAAGCGACCGTCTTCATCCTGATCGAGCCCTGATCCCCCGGGACCAGGCGCGGGACGTGCGAGCGCGGGAGCTGACGCCGCCTCGGCTGGCTCAGGGCGCCGCCTCGGGCGCCACGGTCGGCACCCGTCGCCGGCGCAGGACGAGCCCCACGACCAGGTACAGGAGCGCGCCGCCGATCAGGACGCTGGCGAGCCCGATCTTGAGCTCCTTGAGCACACTGACGATCGCGTCGCCGTAGTAGGCGATCAGCAGCACCTGGGTGGGCACGCTGATCACCGTGGCCACCCCGTCGGCGAGGCAGAACTGCCACAGGGGGACCTTGACGATCCCGCAGGTGAGGTGGCCCGGGAAGCGGACGCCGGGGGTGAAGCGGAAGATCCAGCACACCTTGAAGCCGTGCCGCCCGGTCCACCGCTCCACGCGCTCCCACGAGCGCGGCGTGGTCAGCCGGCGCGACAGCCAGCTGTTCCGGACGGCGGACCCCCAGCGGCGGCCGATCCCGTAGATGAGGAGGTCGCTCATGAACACGGCCCCGGTGGCCACGGCCGCCAGGACCAGCGGGTCCACGACCGGCGCGTCCGGCGCGGGGGGCGGGAACTCCTCTGGCGAGCGGCCCACGTAGGCGATGAACCCCGCGCTGAGGAGCGTCACCTCCTCCGGAATGGGCAGCCCGAAGCTGGAGAGGAGCATCAGCACCACGATCGCGGCGTACACCCGCTCGGGGTGGTAGGCCAGCGACAGGAGCAGCTCGTTGACGAGCTCGACCATCTCAGCGCCCATGGGAGGGCCAGGCTAATCGGGCGAGCGCTCCCTGGAAACGGTCAGTCGCTCGGGTGGCAGGCCGCGAGGGGGCCTCCGCCCCCGGTCTGGGCGAGCCTTCGTGAACTGGGTCGCCGTCCGTGCGGTCGATCGCGTCCGGCTTGCCCGTGCCCTGTCGGAGGCCTCGCGCTACGCCGGTGGCTTCAGCGCGACCGCGACGGCGACGACGAAGCCGGCGAGCGCGAAGGCCCGCACGAACCAGGCGGTGCAGCTGGCCTGGGCGTCCGTCGGCGCCTTCATGAAGCCATGCCCGTGGTTCCGCACCACGCCTCCCATGGTTCGCCCGACCCAGGGAGCCAGCAGATAAGGGAGCGACACCGTGGCGGCCAGGACGAGGCCTTCTGCGCGTCGGCTCGCGACCGACGCCAGCGCGACCGCGAGCCAGCCGGCCACCAGGGGCAGGAGGTACCACGCCCGCTGCTGGGACCGCGAGGCCGGCGCGGCGGCGATCTCCCACCCGCACAGCACGCAGCGCCGGCCGAGCACCGAGCGCTCCGCTTGGCACGGCTCGCAGTAGACGACTCGGCTCACCCACCGACCTCCTCGCGCGGAGTCGACCTCGAGCGACACTATGGCCCGGGGAGACGGGGAGGGCTAGGGGGCGCTCCGGGGCCTGCGGGCCGCAGCATGCCGGCGCCTCGAGCCGCCTGTCCCCTCCAGGTCGAGGAGGCCCGGCGCTCCCCGGGGCCGTGTCCTTCCGGCGCGGGGACTCGCGCGTCCCGCCCCAGCCTCGCGCGCCTCTCCCGCGCTCGGTCGGCCGTCACGTTATGGTTGCCTCATGACGCCCCCGCGCCGCTTCGGCAGCTACCACCTCCTGACCGAGCTCGGCCGGGGAGGCATGGGCGCGGTGTTCCTGGCCCGCCACGTCGAGCTCGGCCGCGAGGTCGCGATCAAGGTGCTCCTGGGCGACGCCGGCCCCTCGGAGGAGGCGCGCTTTCGGCGTGAGGCGGCGGCCGCGGCCTCGCTGAACCACCCCGGGATCGTGCGCGTGCACGACTTTGGCCGCGAGCAAGGAACGCTGTACCTGGTCCTGGAGCGAGTCGAGGGGGAGTCGCTGGCCGCGCGCCTCGCTCGCCAGGGGCCCCTCGCGCCTCGCGAGGCGGCCGCGCTGGTGGTGGAGGTCGCCGACGCGGTGGCCGCCGCCCACGCCCAGGGGGTGATCCACCGGGACCTCAAGCCTCACAACGTCCTCATGCAGGGCGCGCGGCCGCGGCTGACCGACTTCGGGATCGCGCAGGTCGAGCAGGCCAGCCGCCTGACCCGCACGGGTCAGGCCCTGGGCACACCCGCCTACATGGCGCCCGAGCAGGTCGAGGGGAAGGAGGTGGACGCGCGGGCCGACGTCTACGGCCTGGGCGCGATCCTGTACGAGGCGCTCACTGGCCGGGCGCCCTTCAGCGGGACCACCGAGATCAACGTGATCACCAAGCTCCTGCGCGAGCCGCCTCCGACCCCGTCCACGATCCGGCCGGGGCTCGATCGGGGCCTGGAGGCGATCTGCCTGCGCTGCCTCGAGAAGGAGCCCGGCGCCCGTTACCCGGAGGTGGGGGCGCTGCGGTCCGACCTGACCGGGTGGCTGGCGGGGGACGGCGCGTCCGGAGCGCGGGCGGTCGCAGGGAAGGGGCGGGTCGCCGTCGCGCTCGCCGCGGCGGTCGGGGCCGGCGCCCTCGCTGCTGTGGGCGGGCTGGGCGGCGCCTGGGGCGGTTCGCCGGCGGCCGCCGAGGCCGGCGCCGCGGAGACCCCGGTGGTGGCGGCCTCGGAGGCGCCACGGGCCACGCCGCTTCCGGACCGGTGGACGGTGCAGCCGTCCCCGTTCAGCGCTCGCCGCGCCGCCAACATGGTCTACGACGGCGCGCGGGGCGAGCTGTTCCTGTACGGCGGGCGGATCGCCGAGCGGCCGGGCTACAGCGAAGAGCTGTGGCTGCGCAAGGACGGCGAGTGGCGGCGAGTGCCGCTGCCCGCAGGAGCGCGTCCCCAGAAGCAGTGGCTGGCCGCGGTGGCCTACGACGAGGCGCGCGAGCGGGTCGTGCTGCTCACCCGGGCGTTCGCGATCACCGTGACGTGGACCTGGGACGGCGAGCGGTTCGAAGCGCACCGCCTCGAGCGGCTCCCGCCGCACCGCGAGCAGGGGGCGCTGGTCTACGACGGCGCCCGCCAGGAGGCGGTGCTGTTCGGCGGGCTGTTCGCTCCACCGCGCGAGCCCGACGTGCTCCGAGGGGACACCTGGAGCTGGGACGGCGCGACCTGGACGGAGCGCGAGGTCGAGGGGCCCTCCCCCCGCTACGCCCACGGCATGGCCTACGACCCCCTGCGGCGCGAGGTCGTGCTGTTCGGCGGGAAGGACCGCCAGGGGCCGCGCCGCGACACCTGGGCGTGGGACGGCCGCCGCTGGGAGCAGCGGCGGCCGGCGCAGGCGCCGCCGGCGCGAGAGGTCCTGGAGGGCATGGTGTGGGACCCGCGCCACGAGGCGGTGGTCCTGCTGGGCGGCCGAGGGGCGGAGGGCGAGCTGCTGACCGACATGTGGAGCTGGGACGGGGCGGACTGGCGAGCGCTCCCCACGTCGGTCCCGCCCGGGTTTCAGCGCGCCGCGGCCTACGACCCGAGCGAGGGCGCGATCGTCGTCGCCGGCGGCTTCCGCTACGTGGCCAAGCGGCAGGAGCTCCTCGCCGAGGTGGGCGACTACTGAGTCGTTCGCCTTCGCTGCCGCCCAGGTCCTAAACGGCAGGTCACGATCATGAGCGGTCGCTGCGAGGGCGGGTGGTAGCGCGCACAGGTGTCGACGCGACCGCTCATGATCGTGGCTGCCGTT
>JAWLGW010000367.1:0-6530 GCA_041690735.1 Planctomycetota bacterium | reverse complement strand
TGCAGCCGGAGACCCGGGCGCAGGGGAGCGACGCGGGGCCAGTCGGCTCGGTCTCCGACTGGCTCATGCCGGGCGCGACCGTGGGCGGCGCCACGCTCCTCGAGGAGGTGGGGCGCGGCGCCATGGGGCGGGTGTTCCGCGCCCGGGATCGGGCCGGGCGGGACGTGGCGGTCAAGGTGGTGCTCGGGCTCGCCACGGAGGAGCTGGCCGAGCGCTTCTCCCGTGAGGGCGAGGCCATGGCCGCGATCCCTCCCCACCGGGGCGTGGTGACGGTCCACAGCGCCGGCGTCGAGCGCGGCGTGGCCTATATCGTGATGGACTTCGTGGAGGGGGAGAGCCTGCGCGACGCCCTGCGCCGGGGCGCCCTGCCCCCCGAGCGCGCGGCGGCCCTGGCCGGGCAGCTGGCGCGGGCGCTGGCGCACGTGCACCGGGCCGGCGTCGTCCACCGCGACCTCAAGCCCGCCAACGTGCTGGTGCGCTGGGAGGACGGCGGTCCGCTGCTGACCGACTTCGGCATGGCCGGGCTGCGCGGGGCGCGCCCCCTCACCCGGACGGGCGACCTGCTGGGGACGCCGCGCTACATGGCGCCCGAGCAGATCACCGGACAGCGCGAGGCGGTCGGCCCGCCGGTCGACGTGTGGGCGCTGGGGGCGGTCCTGTACGAGATGATCGCGGGCGCCGCGCCCTTCGACGGGTTCGACCTCGAGCACCTGATCCGGGTGATCACCCAGGCGCCGCCTCGCCCCCTGCCCGACCCCGACCTGGACCAGGTGGTGCAGGCCATGCTCGCCAAGGACCCGGCCCGCCGGCCCACCGCGCAGGCCGTGGCGGACGCCCTGGGCGGCGACGAGAGCGCCAGCGCCAGCGGGGACTTCGCCCGCCGGCCGGGGCCCTCGCCGCGAGCCCGGTGGGGGGTGGCGGCCGCGCTGCTCCTCGCGGGGCTCGTCGCTGCCTCGAGCTGGGTGTCGTGGAGCGCGTCGCGGCGCCAGCGGCTGCAGGCCGCAGGGGCGGCGCTCGCCGAGCGCGTCAGCGCCCTCGATCCGGGCCTGGCGGGGGAGCGCCCCGCGCCCGACCCGCAGGAGCTGGAGGCGGCCGCGCGGGAGCTGGAGGCGCTGCGGCGGGCCGCGGGGGAGGGGACGGGCGGGGTCGCGCTGGCGGACGACCTGGCGCCGCTCGCCGCTGCCTTGCGCAGGGCGCGCTTCGCGCGGGCCCTGGTCGATCGGCGCTGGGACGAGGCGGCCGCCGCCCTCGCCGAGTCGGGGGGCCACGAGCGGGTGGTGCTGGCCGGGAGGCTGGCGGCGGCCCGGGGAGAGCCGGTCGATCGCCGCGCCCTCCGGCGCGCGGCGGCGAGCCCCGAGCGGCGGGTCGCCGAGGGAGCGGCGCTGCTGCTGGCGAACGCCGTGGTCGCCGAGGACCCGAGCGAGGCGCTCCGGCTGCTGAGCGCTCCCGCGGTGCGCGACCCCCTGGCGCTGCCGCTGCGGCGCCGGGCCGAGGCGCTGCGGGCGGTGGACGTCCTCGACGTGGGACGGCTGGCGGGCCTGGCGCGGGGCGCGCCGCCCGCGCTGCGTGAGGAGCTGGCGGGCCGCGCCCTGCGCCGGGCCGCGGAGGCGGCGCCCGAGGCCCTGTGCGACGCCCTGGAGGTGCTGGCGGCGCTGCGCGGCGCGGGGAAGCCGGACGAGGCCCTCGCCGCGGCGATCGGTGAGGCGGCGCTGGCGCGGGTGCGGGCGCTCGACCAGGAGGCGCGGGCGGCGCCGCCGGCGGAGGCCCGGGCGCGGATCGACGACGTGGTGCGGCTGCTGGAGGCCCTGGGGGCGAGCGGCATCCAGCCCCGGTTCGAGGCGCTGATCCGGCTGGGCGAGCAGCTGTACTACTTCAGCCGCGCCGGCGGCCTCCTGCTGGATCGGCACGTGGCGGGCACGCTGGTGGCGCTGGTCAAGCTCGACCTGCCGATCCACGGGCAGCCGCTCCGCAACCCGAGCCTGACCGAGGCGCTGCGGGGCCGCGGCGACGCCCAGAGCCGCTACCTGTCCCTGCGGGCGCGGATCTACCAGAACGTGGGCGAGGAGGCGCACCGGGCGCGGCGGGAGCTGCTGGGCTTCCTGCGCGGGAGGGGCGGTGAGGAGCTCGGCCCCCGGGCGGTGTCGGTGGCGCTGACGGAGGCCTGGGAGGACCCGCGCCTGTCGCTGGAGGAGCGCGCGGCGCTGGCCGAGGAGGCCCTGGCGCTCGACCCCGACAGCTGCTGGGCCCACTTCCTGGTGGCGCGCGTGGAGGCCCGCGCGGGCCGCCGTGAGCGGGCGCTGTCGGAGTGCGAGGCGGGGCTCGCCGCCTACCGGCGGCTGTTCTTGCGCGACGAGCCATCGGACGGGGTGCTGGTGCAGCTGGTGTGGGTGCGGGCCTGGCTGGGCGACCGCGACCAGGTGAGCGCGCTGGTCGAGCAGCTCGAGGGGCAGGCCGCCTCTCCGGAGCAGGTCGAGCCAGTGGCGCGCTACGCGGAGGAGATCCTGCGCAAGGTGGAGGGGCGATAACGGAGGCGCGTCCTCTGATCCACACAACCCAGTTGGGTGCAGCTGACCTGAATCCGCGCTTCCGACCGGGCTCGAGACGTCGCGCTCGCGCTCGTGGTCGTGGTCGACCGCGACCACGAGCGGATGCGTGTCATTCAGCGCATCTGCGCGCGGACCTGTTCTCGTTCCCTGTTCTCTGTTGAGATTCCGTGTTCGATCGGGCGGGGTGCCTCGGCGCCCGACCAAGCGGTAGCTACAGCTCGTCCGGCGTGGTCACCCGCAGCGCCTCGTCCATGCTGGTGATCCCGGCGCGGACCTTGTGCATGGCGTCCTGGAACAGCGTGCGCATGCCGTGCTTGCGGGCGGTGGCCTTGATCTCCTCGCTGTTGCCGCCCTCGCCGATCAGCTGGCGGAGCCGGCTGCCGAGCACCATGAGCTCGTGGAGCCCGGTCCGGCCGCGGTAGCCGGCGTGGTGGCACGCGTCGCAGCCGCCGGGGCCGTACAGCTTCTCGGGGTCCCCCTCGGACCGGCCCTGCATGAGGTAGGCCACCTCGGAGGCGGTGGCGACCCGCTCTCGCCGGCACAGCAGGCACAGCCGCCGGACCAGGCGCTGGGCGCACACGCAGACGACCGTGCTGGCCACCATGAAGGGCTCGATCCCCAGCCGCACCAGGCGCGGGATCGCCGAGGCGGCGTCGTTGGTGTGGAGCGTCGACAGGAGCAGGTGTCCGGTCAGCGACGCCTCCACCGCGATGTGCGCGGTCTCGGGGTCGCGGATCTCGCCGAGCAGGATGATGTCCGGGTCGTGGCGGAGGAAGCTCCGCAGCGCAGCGGCGAAGGTGAGGCCGATCCCCGGCCGGACCTGCAGCTGGTTGATCCCGGGGAGGGTGTACTCCACCGGGTCCTCCGCCGTCAGCACCTTCCACTTGCGGTCGTTGATCTCGTTGAGCGCCGCGTACAGCGACATGGACTTGCCCGAGCCGGTGGGCCCGCAGTGGAGGATCATGCCGTAGGGGGTGTGGATCACCCGCCGGTAGGTGCGCAGGTTCTCGGGCGAGAATCCCAGGTGGTCGAGGGGCATGGCCGCGCGGTGGCTGTCGAGGAGGCGCAGCACCACCCCTTCGCCGCGCAGCATGGGCACCACCGACACCCGCAGGTCGATGTCGACCGCCGGGTTGAACTTGGCGAAGGGGATCCGGCCGTCCTGGGGGAGGCGGTGCTCGGCGATGTCGAGCTCGCTCATGATCTTGAGGCGCGCGATCAGCGGGTTCGCCGTGGCGCGCGGGAGGCGGATCCGGTCGCGCAGCAGCCCGTCGATCCGGTAGCGGACCACCAGGCCCTCCTCGCAGACCTCGAGATGGACGTCGCTCGCGCCCTGGGCGCTCGCCTCCTCGATCAGGCGGTTGGCGAGGCGCACGATCGGGGGCGAGTGCTCGTTCACCTGCTCGCCGGCCCGGGCGTGCCCGGGCTCTCCCGAGTAGAGCTGGGACAGGTCGTCGGCGAGCAGGCCCACGTCGCCCGGCTGCAGCTCCCCGCCCCAGGCGTCTGGCTGCGGGAAGGCGCGCTGCAGCTGCAGCCGCAGGTTGCCCCGGGGGACGACCACCTTCTCGGCGATCCGGTAGCCGGTCACGGCCTCGAAGTCGCCCAGGCGCGACCAGTCGAGGGGGTCCGCCACGGCAGCCCGCAGCTCCTTGTCACCCAGCCGCGCCAGGGGGAACACCTCGAACCGCTCCAGCACGGGCCGCCCCAGCTCGGTCAGCAGGGTGTCGTCGACCTTGCTCCCGTCGCTGCAGCGCCCGCAGCCGCAGGGGCAGGGCGCCTCCAGGCGGTCGAACCGGCAGCCGGTGAGGGTGGCCGCGCAGCGCGCCCACTCCTCCTCGGTCAGCGGGCCGCGCAGCCCCAGCGCCAGGCGGATCGCGTCGCCCATGACCCGGCCCACCTCGACCAGCCGGGCCAGGTCGGCGCGAGAGAAGCCGCCGGGGTCGGCGTCGTTGGCGCCCACCAGCAGGGCGCTGAGGCGGGCATCGAGGGCGATCGGCACCAGGGCCACGGTCCGCAGCGGCTCGCTCAGCAGGCGGGCCAGCACCAGCGGCGGGGGCAAGTCGGCGGCGACGTGGGCCAGCACCATGGGCTGCTGACGCCAGGCCGGGTCGGCCACGAACCCCAGCTCACCAGCCGGCACCGGCGCGCCCTCGACCTCGCTCTGGCGAGCGGCGAGGTCGCGGTCGCGCTGGGCTGCTTGCAGGTGCGCGGCCAGGAAGCGGATCTCCTCCAGCTCGGCGTCGAACAGGAGGAGGAACACGCCCTGCGCCCGCAGCGCCCGCGCCAGCTTGCCCAGCGTGCCGGCGAGGACCGTGTGCAGGTCCTCCGACGTCAGGTGGTGCTGCGCGAGCAAGGTGCGCAGCAGCGGCCCGACCAGGGGGCGCTGCTCCTCGGCGAGCGGCGCGGGCTCCGCTTCGGCGGCGCTCACGTCGGCGCTGGCTTCGTCCGCGTTCACGGGCCCTCGACCTCCACTTGCTCGGGCGCCGCCGAGGCGGGCACGGCGCGGCCGTAGGCCCACTCGCGCAGCGCGCGGATCTGCTCGCTCATGGTCCGCGACAGGGGCACCGCCTGCTCGATGCTGCGCAGCAGGTCGCGCTCGACGAAGGCGCGCTCCTCGCGCCGCGCCGCCAGCCGCGCCGCCAGGACCGCCTGCTCCAGCTCGGCGCCGCTCCAGCCCCGGGTCAGGTGCACCAACACCTCGGCGCGGAAGTCGCCGGGGTCGGCGCCGTGGGCCCGCAGGTGGATCTCGAGGATCACCCGCCGCTCCTGCTCGGTCGGCAGGTCGCAGAAGAAGATCTCGTCGAAGCGGCCCTTGCGCAGCAGCTCCGCCGGCAGGTCCTCGATCCGGTTGGCGGTCGCCACCACGAACACCAGCGGCGGCTTCTCCTGCAGCCAGGTGAGGAAGGCCGAGAACAGGTGCTGCTGCGCGTCGGCGCCGCCCTGGCCGAGGCCGTTCTCGATCTCGTCGATCCACAGCACCACCGGCGCCAGCCCCTCGACGGCGCGCAGTGTGCGGTGGAAGGTCGCCTCGGGCGAGCCGTGCAGGCCCGAGAACACCAGGTTCATGTCGAGGCGCACCAGGGGGACGCCCCACAGGGCCGAGACCGCCTTGGCGGCGAAGCTCTTGCCGCAGCCGCTCACGCCCATGAGGAGCAGGCCGCGCGGCGTCGGCAGCCCCTCCGCCGCGGCCGCCAAGGTGAACAGCTCCTGGCGCCCGCGCAGCCACTCCTTGAGGGTGTCGAGCCCGCCGATCCGGTCGATCGTCCACCGCGGCGGCACGAACTCCAGGGCCCCCGCCTGGCGGGCGCTGCGAGTGCGCGCCGCGAAGGCGTGCGCCAGGACGTCCTCGCGCCCGAACGCCCCCAGGGCGGCGATCCCGCGCAGGGTGCCCCGCAGCTCGTCCATGCCGAGGCCGCGCAGCGCCCGCGCCAGGTCCTGAGCGAGGGGCTGGGGCAGGGCCTGCCCCAGGAGCGCCGTGATGGCCGCGCGCCGCTCCTCGTCGTCGGGCTCGGCCAGCTCGAGCGCCGGCACGGCGCGGTCGAGGGGCGACGGCAGCTCGCCGCTCGCGTCCAGCGCCACCACCAGCCGGCGGTCGTCGTCCTGGAGCGCGTAGAACAGGTCGCGCAGGGCCCGGGTGACGGCGGGGCGCGCCAGGTGCGGCAGCAGGTCCTTGAGGACGAACAGGCCGCAGTGGGCCACCTCGAGGACCGCCTGCAGCGCCGCCACCGGGTCGCGCGTGTCGGCGCCGACCGACCCCCAGGGAGGATCCCAGCCGCCGGTGCAGGACCACTCGTGCACCCGCCAGTCTCCGGGCGGCAGCCCGGCAGCGGCCCGGCGCAGCAGGTCGAGCGCCCGCTCCTCGTCCGGGCAGCGGAGGCGGAGCAGGGGCCCTTCGGTGAGGAGGGCGAGCTTGAGGCGCTGGAGGGCGTCCGTCACGCCGGCTCAGGCGTGGGCGCGCAGGAAGTCATCGAGGGCGCGGCGCTC
>JAWLGW010000366.1:0-6533 GCA_041690735.1 Planctomycetota bacterium | reverse complement strand
GGGGTCCCACCACACCCACGACGTCTCGAGCCCGGTCGGAAGGGTGGATTCAGTTCGTCTACACCTTTTGCGAGAACCTCGATCCGCGCGCTACCCTGGGCGGCCGTGAGTCTCTCCGGCCACACGCCCGCCCCGACGCCGCGCCCCGAACCGTGGCGCGCCCCTCCTCCCTCGAGCGCCGCGCGCCGCGGCCTGGTCCCGCCCCGGTTCGAGGCGGTCGCCGAGCTGGGGCGGGGCGGGGCGGGGGTGGTCTTGCAGGCCCGCGACCGCGCCGCGGGGGGTGAGGTCGCCCTCAAGCTCCTGCTTCGTCCCCTGGACGACCGCTCCCGCCGGCGGTTCGCCCGCGAGGCCGAGGTGGTGCGCGCCCTCGATCACCCGGGGATCGTCCGCCTGCGCGACGCCGAGCTGGCAGGCCCGCTCCCCTGGCTGGCCTACGAGCTGATCCCCGACGCGCGCACCCTCGAGGAGGCGCTGCCCACCCTCCCCCCGTCCGCCCGGATCGAGGTTCTGGTCGAGGTCGCCCTCGCCCTCGCCTACGCGCACGAGCGCGGCGTCGTGCACCGCGACCTCAAGCCGGCCAACGTGCTCCTCGACCCCAGCGGGCGGGCCCACTTGACCGACTTCGGCGCGGCGCTCGCGAGCGGCTCCGAGCGGCTGACCCAGACCGGGACGTGGGTGGGCACGCCGTCCTACATGGCGCCCGAGCAGCTCGCCGCCGATCGGGGCCAAGTGGTGCCCGCGACCGACGTGTGGGCTCTGGGCGTACTCCTGTACGAGGCGCTGACCGACCGCCTCCCCTTCTCGGCCGCCTCGGCGCTCGAGCTGGCCGTCCAGGTCGTCAGCGAGCCGCCGCCGCCGCCGCGCCGGGTCCGTCGCGACGTCGACCCGCGCCTCGATGCCCTCTGCCTGCGCGCCCTGCGCAGGGACCCCGCCTCCCGGCCGGCCGACGGCGCCGCCTTCGCCGAGGCGCTCGAGGCGGTTCAGCTCTCGCCGGGCGCGGCGCGCCGCCGGCGTGGGCTCGGCCGGCCTGTGGCGATCGCGGCGGGGCTGGCGCTCGTCGCCGGGGGGGCGGCGTGGGGCGTCGGCCTGGGTGACGCCGCGCCCGCGCCGGCCGGCGACTCGCCGAGCAGCATCGGCGGCGCGGCGGTCGCCGCCGACGCGCCGGCCGCGGCCCCGGACGGCGACCTCCCCGGCGCGGCTGCTGCTCGCGAGCCTGAGCAGTGGGCCTTCGGCTGGCGGCTGGTGAACGGCGACGGGGTCCCCAAGGACGTGGCCCGCGGGGCGCGCCTGATCGAGGCCGCCGCGCGGCTCGACCCGGCCGCCATGCGCCTGCGCGGGCTGCTGTACCGGGACGGGCTGGGGGTGCCGGCCGACCGTGGCGAGGCGATCGCCAGCTTTCACCAGGCGATCGCGGGGGGTGAGCTCGGGGCCTGGCTGGACCTGGGGCAGGTCCTCATGGAGGGCGACGCGTCCGAGCAGGCCGAGGCCCGCCAGGCGTTCGCCGAGGCGGCAGCCCGGGGGGACGCCGCGGCCATGCGCGAGCTCGGCCTGGCGTGGTCACGGGGCGCCGGCGGCCCGCGGGATCGCGCCCGGGCCCGCACGTGGTTGCTCGAGGCGGCGGCCGCGGGCGACGTCGAGGCCGCCAACGAGGCCGGCCTGTTCTGCTTCCAGGGGATCGGGGGTCCGCGACAGCCCGCGCGCGGCGTGGAGCTCGTGCGACGCGCCGCCGAGGCCGGGGGCGCCAAGGCGGCGTCCGACCTGGGCGCCTTCTATGCGAGCGGGTGGCCGGGTCAGGAGCCCGACGAGGCCCGCGCCCGGGCCCTGTTCGGGAGGGCGGCCGAGGCGGGCGACGTGGGTGGGATCCGCAACCTGGCCCTGTTCCTCAAGAAGGGCCGCGGCGGCCCGATCGACGCGGCCGCCGCCCGCCGCTGGTATCGGCGGGCGGTCGACGAGCACGACGACGCCCCCTCCCGGGTCCACCTCGGCGTGCTGCTGCGCGACGGGGTAGGCGGACCGCGCGACGTGGGGGCCGCCATGGCGCTGTTCCGGAGGGCCGCCGAGCAGGGCGATCCGCAGGGGCTGCGGATCTACGGCACGGCGCTGCTGATCGGCGAGCACGTGGCCGCCCGGCCGGCCGAGGCGGTGCCCCTGCTGCAGGCCGCCGCTCAGCAGGGCGACGCCCTCGCCTGGGTCAACCTGTCCTTCGCGTACTCCGAGGGGCGGGGCGTCGCGCGCGACTACGCCAGGGCGCTCGCCTACGCCCGCCGCGGCGCCGCGCTGGGACACCCCCAGGGCTGGACCCACGCCGGGTACCTGCTCGCCAACGGGCTCGGCGTCGAGACCGACGGCCAGCGAGCCCTGTCCCTGTGGCGGCGGGCCGCTGCGGCCGGCGAGCGCGGCGCCCTCCTCCACCTGGGGAAGGCGTACCACGAGGGTGAGCTGGTCGAACCCGACGCCGCCGAGGCGCGCCGCTGGCTCGAGCGGGCAGCCGCGGCGGGGCAGGAGGAGGCGCGCGCGCTGCTGGACGACCTCGAGGCGGAGGGTCGCTGACTCGTCCGGGTCGGCGCGAGGGAGCGGTCAGCTGTCAGCCTTCAGGGGGGGAGCGGCTCGCTGGCAGGAGTCTGCGACCCGCAGGTCACTCGGATCGTGGGCTGCTGGCGGCTGATCGCTGCCAGCGCCAAGGCCGGAGTCGGGGCCGGGCCGACTACAATTCCCTCATGGACGCCCACACCCGCGCGATCGGCCGGCAGGTGCGCGCCGCGCCGGGCGACCTCGGCGCAGCCCGCCGCTATCGCGCCGCGCTGGAGCGGCTGGCCGCCGGGGGCGACCCCGAGGCGGCGGCCGAGCTCGATCACTTGACGGGCGTGTTCGTGGAGACCACCTCTCGCGCCGTCGACCTCGGCCCGCCGGCCGAGGCGCGCTCGCTGCCCTTCCTGCGCCGGGTCGGCCTGGGGCGCGACGCGCCGCTGCTGGCGCCTGCGGCCCCGTCGGCCGGGGCTGCGCTGGCCCTGCAGTGGCGCGCGCGCGGCCGGCCGCTGCTGGTCGGAGCGGGCTGTCTGCTCCTCGAGGCGCCCGATCGCTCGCTCGAGGCGCGCTGCCCGCGAACCGGCGAGGTGCTGTGGTCGGTGCCCTCGGCCCGCCCCGACCTCGGCGACCTGGCCTGGCGCCTCGACCCCGAGGAGCGCGCGGTGGCGCTGCCCTGGGCGGTCGCGCCCTGGGGCGCGGCCGAGGTGGTGGCCCGCTACCACGCGCCCCTGCGCTACCGGCGCGTCGGCCGCCACGACCCCGAGCTCGGGCGCGTCACCGAGCGCCGCCCCTACGAGCGCGGGGAGGCCGAGGTCGAGCTGACCCTCACCCTGGCGGTGCCCGAGGGGCGCACCTTCACCGCCGCGCCCCCCGAGCAGGTCGTGGAGCGCTCCAGCGGCGCCGAGGGCCTGTGCGACGGCGACCTCACGATCAGCGAGTGGGACGTCGAGCCCGACGAGCTGCGCCTGTGCCCCGACGACCGGCTGCTGGTGGTGTGCAGCGACGAGGCCCTCGAGTGGGCGGTCTACTCGCTGAGCGGCGGCGGCGACCTGCCGACGGCGATCGGACCCGCGGGGTTCGCGGTGCCGGCTGAGCCCTGGCCGCTCCCGACCGATCGCCCGACCGACGGGCCGGGCGGGTCCGAGTGGCGGGTGGAGCGGCGGCGGCTGGTGCTGGGCGACGAGGAGGCGACCCTGACCGCTCCGGAGGTCGGCCCCGACGTCACCTTCCTGCTGCCGGTGGACGGCGCCACCCTGGTGCTCACGGCGCTGCCGGGCGGCGAGGCGCGCCTGAGCCGGATCCCCTGGGGCGGTCGGCGCCTGGAGCCTTGGATCTCCTGGCCTCCCGCCGAACGCCTCACGGGCTGCAAGCCGGTCTCGTGGACGCAGGCCCACGAGGTCGCGCCCTCCGAGCGCGCGACCGTCCTGGCGTCACACGGGCGGCTGCTGGTGCAGGTGGAGGACGCGCTCGAGGTCTATGGCGAGGAGGGGCGGTGAGGCGGGCGGCGCTAGCTGTGGTGACGGCGCTCCTGGCGGGCTGCTGCGCGCAGCCGACCCTGGGGCTGCTCGCCTGGGAGGACCGCCTGGAGCTCGAGGCGCGCGACGGCTACGCGCTGGTGGCGACGGTGCTGGAGGGCGGCGAGCGGTGGGGCTACGGCGAGCCAGCTGCGGTGGTGTCGGCCCTGGCGGCCCATTACCGCCCTCCCGCCGGCGGCGCCGAGCCCGACGATCCGCGCACCCTGGCCTCGGTGCGCGAGGCGCCGGGGGCGCTGGCGCAGGCCCTGGCGGCCGCCGACGCGGCCCTGCGCGCGCGCGGGTATCGTCCGGTCGGGGCGGGGGCCGCGCCCGGGTTCGTGCTGCAGGTCGGAGTGACCGAGGTCGCGGGCCGCCTGCAGCGGGTGGCGCTCCACGTGGGCGCCGAGCTCGAGGAGCGGTTCGCGCCCCGCCGGACGTCGCTCGAGGCGCGCGTCCCCCTCGAGGACGACCCCTGCCCGGTCACGGTGGAGGAGCTGGTGGAGGCCCTGTCTCAGGTGCTCCCCGAGCGCCTCTCTGCCGAGTGACCGGTCAGCTGGCGCCCGTCCCCCTGCGTGTGGGCGTCGACGCCACCGCCGCCGCGCACCCTCGCCCCACCGGGGTCGGCCTGTCGCTGGCGCACCTGGTCGCGGCCCTGCGCGCCCTCGCCCCGGACGGCGGCGTGTCGCTGGAGGTGTGCTATCGCCTGTCGCGCCTGCGGCGGCGGGCCCACTTCCTGCCCGGCCCCGCGCGCCTGTTCCACGACCGGTGGAGCGTGCTCCTCGCCCGCCGCCTCGACGTGTGGCACGGCGCCGACTCGCGGCTGCCGCGCTTCGGCGGCCCGGCGCTGGTGGCCACCGTCCACGACCTGTCGGCCCGCCGCCCCGGCTTCGCTCCCGACCGCTTCCGCGCCACCCGCGAGCGCCACTGGGCCGGCGTCGCCGCCCGGGCGGACCTGGTGATCACCTACACCGAGGCGGTGCGGCAGGAGGTGGGGGCCGAGCTCGGTGTGCCGCTGGAGCGGATCGGCGTGGTCCCGCTGGCGCCGACCTCGGCCCTGGCGGCCCCGGACGCCCAGGCGACGCGCCGCGCCCGGGCCCGCCTCGACGACCGCCCCTACGTCCTGTGCCTGGGGGAGCGCTCGCGCCGCAAGAACACCGCGGGGGCGGTGGCCGCCTTCGCCGCGGCCGGCCCGGCCCTGGCGGACCACCTGCTGGTGCTGGTCGGGCCCCCGGGGCACGGGGCCGAGGAGACCGAGGCCGCGATCGCGCGGCACGCCCTGGCCGAGCGGGTGCGCGTGCTGGAGTACCTGCCCGCCGCCGAGGTGGCGGCGCTCCTGGGCGGCGCGGCGGCGTTCCTGTTCCCCACCCGCTACGAGGGCTTCGGCATGCCGGTCCTGGAGGCGTTCCGGGCGGGCGTCCCGGTCGTCGCCTCCAGCGCTCCCTCCGTGGTCGAGGTGGCTGGCGGGGCGGCGCTCCACCGCGATCCCGACGACGCCGAGGGGCTCGGCGCCGCCCTGGGCGAGGCGGTGCGCGACCGGGAGCGGGCGGCCGCGCTCGTCGCGGCCGGTCGCCAGCGGGCGGCCAGCTTCACCTGGCGCCGCTCGGCCGAGGGGCTGCTGGCCGTCTATCGCGCCGCGGCGGCGGGCGGGCCGGCCCCATGAGCGAGTCCCTGCTGCGGGCGCTGCTCGCGGCCCACGACCGCGCCGCTGGCCCTGCGGTCCTCAAGCAGGACGGGCGGGTGCGGGTGAGCCGGGTCCCCTACGACGAGCGCGGCGACGCGGTGGTCAAGGAGGACCGCGGGCGGGGGGTGCGCTCCCGCCTGGGCCAGGCGGTGCGCGGCTCGCGGGCCGCCCGCTCCGAGCGCACCGCCCGCGCCCTGGCGGCCCTCGGCGTCCCGGTCCCCGAGCCGGTGGGGGTGATCGCGGCGCCGGGCCGAGTCTGTTACGTGGCGCGTCACGTGGCGGGCCCCACCCTGAGCGAGGCCCTGGGTCATACCGCGCCCGGCGAGCAGCGGACCCTGGCGCTGCAGGCCGTCGACCTGGCCGCGACCCTGCACCTCGCGGGGTTCGTGCCGCGTGACCTCAAGCCGCCCAACCTGATCGTGCGCGCCGACGGAGCTCTGGTGCTGGTCGACCTCGATGACGTCCGGCGGGGCGCCCCTCCCCGGGGGGCGCTCACCCGCCGGCAGCGCCGCGCCCTGGCCGCCCTCGACGCCTACGGCCAGCTGACGCGCCGTCCCCTGGGGGTGCGCCTGCGCTGGGAGGCGCTGTTCCGCTACGGCGATCGGGTGGGCGTCGACGCGCGCGGCGAGTGGAGGGCGATCCTCGCCCGCAGCCGGGAGAAGCGCCGGCGGATCGCGGCTCGGGCGTAGGGGGCGTCCAGCACTCCTTGTCGGGATGTCGTGACCGGGCTCGAAACGTCGCGCTCGCGCTCGCGCTCGTGGGCGTGGTCGTGGTCGTGGGGCGGGGAGCCGCCCAGCGCGGCCCCCCCCCCC
>JAWLGW010000365.1:5477-6569 GCA_041690735.1 Planctomycetota bacterium | reverse complement strand
CCGGCGCCGGGCCGCGCGGGCGGAGGGCCACCCGCACGGTCATCGGTGCCCGGCGTCCAGCGAAGGACGAGCCGCGCGACGCCGAGCGCGATCGAACGTGCGTCTCCCGTCGACAGTTGCGGCGTGAGTCTAGCGGCGGGCACCGACACTCCAGGAGATGCGCCGCTCGCAGGATGGGCGTCATGCGCGCGGCGGCGTCGGTGGCGCTCGATAGCCTGACGGTCTCGCCCCTCCCCTCAGGAATCCCGATGGCCACCAAGACGCTCGACCCGCCCCACAAGGCCCCGCGCAAGGCGAAGCCGGCGCCCGCGCCGCGCCCGCCGGCTGCGGAGGCGACGACGCCCCTGCTCAAGCAGTACCTCGAGATCAAGGAGCGGCACCCCGAGGACGTGCTGTTCTTCCGCATGGGCGACTTCTACGAGATGTTCTTCGAGGACGCCGAGGTGGTCTCGCGGACCCTCGGGATCGCCCTCACCTCGCGGGCCAACAAGGGGGAGAGCTACGCCATGGCGGGCTTCCCCCATCACGCCCTCGACCGCTACCTGCCGCGGATGATCGCCGCCGGCTACCGCGTCGCGATCTGCGAGCAGGTCGAGGACCCGGCCCTGGTGAAGGGCAAGCGGTGCGTGGAGCGCGAGGTGATCGAGGTGGTCACCCCGGGGACCCTCACCGACGAGCGCCTGCTGGCGGAGACCGACGCCAACTTCCTGCTGGCGCTCCACCTGCCGCGTCGGCGGGGGGGCGCCTGCGGCCTGGCCTGGTTCGAGGCGTCCAGCGGCCGGTTCCTGGTGGCCGAGGTGGAGCGGGCGGGTCTCGAGGCCGAGCTGGAGCGGATCGGCCCTGCCGAGATCGTGCTGGCCGAGGGGGTGATCGACGGACCGCGCCGCGCGCCGGGCAGCGCCCTCTCGGGGCCGCCCGAGGCGGAGCTGGTGGCGGCCTTGCGGCGTCACGCGCCGCTGGCGCGGGTGCCCGACTGGGTGTTCCGGCGCGAGGGGGCCCTGGGCGCCCTCAAGGAGCGGTTCGGCGTCGCCACCCTGGCGGGTCTCGGTCTCGACGACCGCGCCAGCTACGTGCCCGCCGCCCACGCCGCGC